>JADLCC010000045.1 GCA_020847425.1 Saprospiraceae bacterium | reverse complement strand
GGTTGGAACCTCGCGCCGGTATTCGTTTTTTTGGCAGCCTCGCGCTAGCGGAGACTACCAGACCTGAGCGTTGCAATTGACGGAAATCGAAGTGAACCGCTTCCGCTGCCGAATTCAGTTCGCCCGCTACCATTAGGGTCACCATGCCCGTAGTATTCAGAGCGTTGTGACATACCAGGAATACTATGCGAAGCTCGATTAGTATCGCGCAAAATAGACTCTTCGATACGACTAGGATTCGAATCAAAAGTTGTCTGATGAGTTGGCTCGCCCGTCAAAAATCTTAAGAGTATATGATCCGTTTCATGCAGAAAAAGCATGGCCGGGCCGAACTGCGCCATCAGGCCGCTGGAACCTTCCATCATCGAACGGACCTCAGGAATTGCTGCGTTAAGATCGCCTACTCCGTACCATGAAAAAGGGTTTACTATCATCTGTTGGCTACTGGTTGCTGCAAACCCCTGCAGCGAAACGTCATCATCTCTAGGATCTTTGGTGGAGTAAGTAACTTCATATAGAGAACCTGTTATGAAATCAAGCAATCTTTGGCGTCCTGACATCCACGCCGTGACTTCACTATCCGCATATCCTATTGCTTCATCTTGCTCCATCCCACGTCCGACGGCATTCGCAAGGGCATTGCTGTATACCAGTCCACGAGATAATTCGAACGCCCGTGTCATTTCCTCATCACTTCCAGCGGATATCCGGTTGCCCACATGCGTTCCACTAATACCCAAAATCCGCGTCACATTAGTTGCGATTCCCCAGTCACGTAAGAGCTCAGCCTGCATTTGGTTAGCGACCGCTTCGCCGGCAATCACTTGTCGTTGTGCTGTTTCATCTCCAATGGTCTGTACCTCAAAGGAGTCAATAGGATCCAAAACAAGGCCGATACCAGTATTCGGCGGGGCAGGCGGGGCAGGCGGGGCAGGCGGGGATGGGGTTGCCGGGCGTACATAGTCACATGGTCCATCAACTCCTGCCACTCTTTCGCATACAAAACCTGGTCCAGCCTGTAACCCTTTTTTGTCATTTAGTAGTATGGGGGTATTTTGAGCATATTTATAAACATTAACTCCCCCCTCCACCCCAATCGGATCACAACTCCCCCACCGCCCCAACCACGGCAAATAATACCGCGCCGTATGATACGCCAACCCGCTCTCTTCATCCCGTTCCATTCCCGTATACCTATACCGCTTCGCCACACACCGTATCGCTCCGTTCTTCGCCTGAAAAGCCGTCGTGCCATACGGGTGATATTCCTCGTAAGAAATGATCTCCGCCGCTCCATTCAATTCCAATGCCGTCGAGCCGAGGTGATTGCAGTATTGATAGCGGTACAGCAAGCCGGGTTCCAATTGGTTGTTGTCGGTACTGATCACATTTTCCACCATCAAAATGCGCTGTTCGCCTTCAAAAACGTGGAAGGTTTCTATTTCTTCCACCAGGGTAGCGCCTTGCCAGCGACGGTAGCGCTCCATGCCTCCGAGGTACAGGCGTTCTTCCCGGATGCCGCCCGGCCGGACAATTGTTTTTCGACTGCGTTGTTTGTCGTCGCCGTATTGGTAATAGGCCATGCCACCGCCTTCGAGGTCCATCGAGTGGATCATGTCGCGGTAATCCCAGCGGGTGTGCTGTTCCTCCGGCACATTGGCGAAGTTCAGCATAGAGCCGTGCAGGTCGTAACGGTAACGCACGGCGTTGGCCTCGTCCGTGCCCAGCCAGGTACGGAGCAGGCGATTGCTGTGCGGGGCAGTTTCGTAGTGCCGTGTCCAGGAGCCGCCGTTGGCGAGGTGTTGCATAAGGATAAAATTACCCGCCGCGTCGTATTCGTATTGTTGTCTGTAGTTGCGCAGAGCCTGTCCGTCGTTGCCGAAATCCATCCCCGGCATTTCTTCCACCTGGCCGAAGCCCTTGGGTGCGGTGGTCGCCTGGTAATTTTCGCGCCCCGAGGCCCGGATGAGGCGGTACAAAGCATCGTATTCGTAGCGGCTGCGCGGCTCCACCATCTGATTTCTGAAGAATACCGGCTCGTAAGCATCGTCTTCTATTTCCAGGATGTTGCCAACCGGATCGTAACGGTAAAAAAGATTTTGGAGGACATTCGCGTCGCTGAGATTGCTTTTCGCCAATCGTTCGCAAGGCCCGGCGCCGTGTTGGGTGGTGCGCAACTGCACCAATCGGAATGTATTCGGGTCGTAATGATAACAAGTCGTTGTGCCATTTCCGTAGCGCAGGCGGGTGCGCTGTCCTTTGGCATCGTAACGGATGTCGGAGACCACGGTGGTCCTGTTGCCCTGAACGGTCAGGTTTTCGCTCAGGAGTACGCCGCGTTCGCTGTATGTCGGCTCATACACCGCTGCATCGCTCACATTCCTGTGCCAATTGTAGAGGCGGCTCATCCGATTGAGCGCGTCGTATTCGGTGCGGAGGGTATAGGTTTCCGCATCCGGGGTGGCAGTTTGCCAATCCACGATTTCGGCCTGCGCGTCGGCGGGCATTTGTTTTTGGCTTTCCAGCAGATTGCCTTTAAAATCGTAGCGCACGTTGGTCACTTGCCCGCTGCCGTCGCGATGCCGGATGGCCTGGCCTTTCAGGTTGTGGGTTTCGGCATTGGGCGCGTTTTCGCCGTATTCAATCTGATCGATTAAAAAAGGAGGTTCATTTCCATTGACCGATAAAAAAGTGTGCGTCGGGCGGTGCAAAATGTCATACTCCGTGGTCAGCAAGCGCAATTCCCGGTTGTTGACTGTGCCGTCGAGGTTTTCGCTACCATTTTCATCCCAGGCCATGACGGGTTTGCCCATACAGTCGTTGAGCATCCATCGTTCGCCGTTGTCCATACCCAATTGATAGAGGAGATGCCCGAGCATGTCGTATTTATACTGCATCACCGCATTGTTGCGTGCATCTACGATTTTATGGGAATTGCCTTCAATATCCAACTCCACATACGTGGGGTAAAACGCTTCAGTCAGTTCAGTACTATTCCCCACCGGCTTGTTCCAGCGATTGTGGGCGATGCTGTAAAAGGGTCTGCCCAAACTGTCCAGATATATAATGGACGGTGTATCGGCATGAATTTCACTTTGGTTAAAAGCAGCTGCGTTGTCGGGGTTTACCCGCCACAAGCTGTCCAAAACCGTATCATTCTGGTCAAAACTACGCTGCTCCCAGGCATCGAATTCGACTTTGGTAAAGGTACCATCGGGCATTTCCGTCCGGATGTTTCTACCCACGGAATCGTAGTACAGAACCGGGGTAACGCCCTGATTTCGAACGGCTTCGGTTTCGGTTTCGTAATGCTGCGTTGGGGAGAAGTAGGGTTCGTATTGTTTAATTGGTTTGCCTTTATTGTTCAGCACGGTGCGCCCGTTACCAATCCAACGCAACGCTGTACTGCCCGCTTCGGGTTCGGCCTGCACTTTTTTCAACGCGACATTGCCTAGGCCGTCGGAATATTCGATGCCAATCTGATATCTAGTGGTCGGATTTTCAATCAAAACGCCATTTTCAAGGGTTCTGAAATGGGTTTCTCTGGTAATCGTCGCCACGCGGGTTGGTTGATCGTCGTCCCGGTCCAAATCGTAGATTAAACAAGACGTGGCATGGCCCAACAGACCGGTCGCTTCCCCATGCGGGTTATCAAAAAACGCATTGATTCGCTCCGGTGTAAAAAGCCAATCGCCGCCGTCGAGCGTATCGCCTTGTCCGTCTTTCCCGTAGGCCGCTGTGGCGACCACCATACCCAATTCATCGGTCACTACTGCGGAGAAATTGCCGTTGATGTCCGTCATTCTGACCGGCGACAAGGTGCGGTAATCAAACGCGGTCACCTCCGTCACGGTTTCCAACGGCGTGTCCCTGGCCGATATCGCCCGGCGGATGGATAGATGATACGCGTCGTATTCGACGTGGGTGGTGGTCAAAAACGGATTTTCATAGCCACTGGGGGCATAAAACCCGGCCGCTGCGTTTGTGTCAAAAAGAGGCTTTCCTGAACTAATCCAGTAGTTTTCTCCGTCCATTTTTTCGTATTTTCCGTTTGTTTCCAGGGTGTTTTCCCAGTCCGTTTCCGGCAATTTGTCGCCGTACAATTCGGCCAGGAGCGCAGGGGTAAAGGCCAGTTGATAGGCTTCCCAGGGCAGGGCCAGGGATTCTAACTGACCCAAAGGCAATGCTTCCACCAGATTATTGCGGCGATAGCGGGTTTGGATATGTTCGATCAGGCGTTTGCCCGTTGTTGTGCCGGCTGCTTGGTAAGGCAATTCGGCGATTCCATCTAAAGCGTTTCTTATTTCTGTTTTTGTAAAAAAGCCGTCTGGTGTATTGAATTGCAACCCCTGACATTCATAAGTCTTAACCGCGCAGGGCAAGGGTAAACGGTAAAAGGCAGCATTGGTCGTCAAGTCATTGGTAAACTGATTTTCGGATAAAATGACGTGTGTTTTGCGTTGTTCCGCATCTATAACCTCCTGGTGGGCGGACTGAAAATCATTATCGAAATTAAAATCCGGCAAAACGGAGTATTGCCCTTCCTTGCGTCCATAAACGATAGACACCGCTTTGGTGACCTGGCCAAACCGGTCGATTTCCAAATTCATGCTATGCGCCACCCGGGCATCCTCCGGGGTACGCTCGTAAGAAAAATGGAGCGCTTCGCTTTCCAGGACTAAAAAAACGGCATTGCGCTGGCCAAAGCGCGGCTGCAAGGGGCGGATATGGCAGGTATGTGTGGCAACCGAGTAAGGAATACTTTCCTGATCTGATTGGTCCAAGGCAAAAACCTCCTGCCGCAAAGTCATACCCTTGCATGCGCGGACCGCCTCCCGCCATTCTTCGGCCCGGAGCGCGTTTATTTCCGGGGAAAAATCTATAAAAGCGTCGTCCAATACATCGTCATTCAAGTGAGGGCTATCGGCAGCGTGGTACCAATACTCCGCTTCGTAATGTTTCAAAATCCGGTCTTGCGCCCAAAACGCCCCCGTATGGAACCAGGTCTTCGTTAAAACCGGCGTTTGGTGATGCTCCCTTGGCACTACATTGCCTGCGCCCGTTTGTTCAAACACCTCAAAAAACTCCGTATCCGTCTGGTCTACCTGGCCAAAGCCCCGGAACTCGCGCTCTGCATGGTCATAATACCCGTGGTGGTAGGTATACTCCGCCGCAAACCGCATATTTGTCACCGCTTCGGTGACGACCGTCTTGGCCACGACCTGTACCGGGAACGGCAGTTTGGTGATCCAAGGCTTACCGTTGCGTTTGTC
Source organism: Saprospiraceae bacterium (assembly GCA_020847425.1). Lineage (GTDB taxonomy): Bacteria > Bacteroidota > Bacteroidia > Chitinophagales > Saprospiraceae > M3007. Next base: position 6,785 of record JADLCC010000045.1, on the reverse strand, counting down.
TTGCAGGTAAAACCAGGTTGAACTTTTGTATTCTATCGCTGTCGTTTTGCCCAGACCGTTTTTATGGCTGCGCATGATATGCGGTTTTTTGCCGCCCATTAAATCGATGAAGCGCATGGGGGCGTGGCTATACGCGGGTATTTCGGACGACCAAACGATACATGCCGTGCCATTACCCAGCAAATCCGTCACGGTGATTTTGTTGGGTTGTTCGGTCGGGAAAAACGGCTCGATTTCAGTCGCATCGCTCCACGCATTGCCGCTGAAATTGAGGTAGGCTTTGAATTTGTTTTTTCCCAGATAGATCAAATCAGTCGCGCCCGTGCCGCTGATATCCGCCAATTGGAGATAGGCGGGATTGAACAGATCGGGATGGTCAAAAACGGGCGCATTGCCCATGGTTACTTTGGCTCCAAAACGCCCGTACCCTACATTCGGCCAGTAACACACCTCCCCGTTGCGGATGCGGACAATATCCGTCAAGCCGTCGCCCGAGAGATCGGCCAGAAAAATGCGCTGTTCCTGGTCGGAAAAAACGATAGCGGCACCCAATTCTTCATCGTAAGGTTTGACGACCCATTCAGGCGAATCGTAGCCTGTTTTGCCTTCGTTTTCCCAATACCAAAACGCGCCTAAGTCGGACAAAACCACTTCGGGTTTGCCATCGCCGTTTATGTCCAGCATACGCACGTTGGGGTCGCGTAAGTCCAGGTGCAGCGTTTTTAAAAATGCTTTGAAGGGCTGCCAGTCTCCGTCGTCAGTCCATTCAAAATAGCCTTGCATGCCAGGCGATGTTACCACCAGTTGCTTTTCTCCGTTGCCATCCAGGTCCTGCAATTGCAATACGCCATTGGTCAGCCCCGTAAAAGAGGGCTTGGGCATCACGACCTGAGCGTGTGAGAACTGGACGTTGCCTTCAGCGTTGGGACCCAAATTGGATTTATAGAACCAGGCATTGGCTTGTTCGGTCAAAATGCCGTTGATGCCCTCGTTATAGAGATCGGTCCATTGGTAATTGCCCGAAAGCCCGACGGGGGCGTGCACCAGGTTTTCTGCCGTTACATCCTTCACGGTGGTTTCCCAACGTAGCCACTGATAATCAAAAGTCAGGCTGGGCAAGGCTTTGGAGGCATAACCAATGTTGCGCCAAACATATCCTTTTTGGGTAATGCCGGTCAGGTAAGTGAATTCGGTAGGGCGGTCGCTTTCGGCTATTTGTTGATCGGAAGGCTGATGGTCAAAATCTACGGAACGTACCAGGGTGGCCATGCCGTTATTTAATTCCGTGAAGGTATGAAACATCAATACCCGTTTGCAGAGGCGGTAAGTGCGCATTTCAAAACCGGAGCGATACGCAGAGAACGGGTCTTGGCGGGACGACCAGGGGTCAGTGTCGTCGGGTGTTGGATTGTTCATATCGTGTTCGCCATAATCCAGGACCAATTCGAAGCAAAAATGCTCGTTTTTCGGTTCTTCCGGGGTATTTTGAGGTCTATTAAAGAGGTAAGGATTTTGATTATCCTGGAGATAATAAGCCACCTCGTTGCCGTATCGGATGCGTTTCAAATGCCGATTGACAAAAGGCGCGTTTTCGTTGAAGCGATTTTTCTCAAATACATCGTTTTGAACACCTTCCAAATCTTCTGCCTTGTAGGCATACCAGACCCAGGAACCTTTGTCGTCAAAAGCAAATTCGGGCAGCCACTGAAATACTTTTGAAGGATGCTTCGGGTCGGCAATCCGGCAGGATGCGCTGTACCCAAAGAAAGTGGTGATATTGTCTTTGGACGTCACGCGCCAGTAATAACCGTGATCGCTGTGGTAAATCCGTTCGATGCGCGAAAAGCCTCCTTCGATGCGCGGGCGGTATTGGCGAATGATGCAACCATTTGATTCATGCTGCCAGATGATCCAATCCCCATTTTCTTCATTCAGATAAGGCACTAATTCCTCTGCACCCGAAAACATAAAACTATCTTCGTTTTGGGCATCCGCAGGATCATTGGAGTCAAAATAGCGGGGCAATTTTTTATCCGTCCGCCGTTGGATGGCGGGCAGATCTATATCCCAGCCAAGGCCAAACAGGCTATTACCGCCCCCAGAATTATAGGAAAGCGCTAACTGCGGGGTGAAACCGTTGCGGTTGGGCGATGCCAGGAAAGGAAGGGAAAACGAAGCCGTGCCGTTGGCTGCATTCACCTGAAACTTTTCATCAATGCCTTTGATGGCTCCCCCCCCTTGGGTAAACTGATCGAGGGTACCTCCATCGCATTGGATTTGGTCTCGCCTCCGTCCGTTTTAAGAAAAGAGGAAGAGGCATTTTTGCTTTCGGGCGACGTTTTCATTTATTTTCTTGATGGACTGGCGTTTTACACAACAATTGGGGCAATTTTTGGGGTATTCACTATTTTTGGCCGGGGTTTGGCATCCTTATATATTTATTAAGCTTGATTCCAACGGTTTTGGGCTTGCCGAAGTGGGGGAATTAAAAGTTCCAATGTTCAAAATTAGTACAAAAGTTCAATTTAGCACTACTGCCCCCATTTTGGCAAACCCATGTTGGTGGCAGTTTTTTTATTCTGGCATTTCATATTTTCGTTTTGCCCACATTTTACAAGGCTTTATCCATTCGTCTGATGCGATGTACAAAAATCCGTGTTTTAATCCTGTGTTTAATTCAATCTCTTTGAATTGATTAATTTTCAGTTTGGATGTCTCTTTCCGTTTAATTGCTGTAACACCAAAAAAGTCTGATTTTTCATAAATTGTTAAGATATTTCCACAATAATTTATTTCAGAATAATTTTCAATATCGCTTTCTTGAAAACTACCAATAAAAACAAAATTCAGGTTCGGATTTTTCGCAAAAGTAGAAACATATTGAGCAATATATCCACCTTTTGAAGTTCCAACTATCGTTATATGATTTGGTTTAACGCCAGTTTTGATTAAACTATCAATTTGAGAAACTATTTTTTCAGCATATTTTTTTGTGTCTGTATTTTCTACTCTTTTTTCACTTAAAACAATAAAACCATCTTTTTTAAAAGATTGCAAAATTCCTTCATAATCTACCGTTACATTGTATTTGTCTGAAAAAGTTCCATCTAAGTTTTCTTCTAAAAATTTGTTGTGAATAAAGAAAATATAATCTTTTTCACTTTCGCTGGCTTGTATTTTTTTACTTGAATGACAACCTACAAAGACCAAAATTAGTAATGTCGGAATGATGTTAAATTTATTTTTCATTTATTTCAAAAGTTTACTTTCTTTAACAATTTTTCTAACCTGTTGCTCAAAATAATAAGCAACATCAAAGTTTTCATTGCCTATATTCTCCATAATCACAACACTTGTTTTGGTTTTTGGGTAATATAAATTTACTGCCGTAAAACCTTCTCTTGGGTGAAAACCAGTATGTCCAATTTCGTAGATGTCAGATTTATCATTGATTCGCAAACCATAACCATAACCAATTGGTTCTTCGCTAAAAACCTGATGTGTGTTGGTTATTACATAATTGGTCATCATTTTATAAGTCTCAGGTTTTAGCAGTTTCCCATTATGTAAACATTCGTTCCATTCTGCCAAATCGGGTGCCGAAACAATGAGATGACTACCAAAATAATTATCTGGGTCAAAATCTGAATATTCGTTCAATTTGAAAGTTCCGTCTTTTTTTATGGTGTGTCCTTTTACCAAAAGTTGGCTGTTTTTTTCATTTGGATAATAACTGTTATTCATTTCACATTTTTTAAATAAAGCAGTTGCCAAAGTTTCAAAACTTTTACCACTTTGTTTTTCTAAAACCAATCCTGCCACATAATAACCAACGTTTGAATAACTAAAAGCTGTTCCTGGCTTGAATTTTAAAGGATTGTCCAAATTTTCGCTACTCAAACCCGAAGTATGGTTGAGCAAATGATGAACAGTAACTGTGTCTGCCCACGAATATTTAAAATCAGGTAAGTACTTTCGAATAGGCATTTGTAAATCAATTGTTCCTTTTTCAACTTCCTGCAAAATAAGTGTAGCTGTAAATTGTTTGGCTATGGACATTGTAGAGAATTTATCATCGATTTTCAATGGCGTCTTTTTATTAAAATCAGCAAGTCCATACGCTTTTGCATATTTCGTTTTTCCACTTTGCTTAATAAAAACCACACCGTTGAAATCTCTCAGATTTTTAGTTTTTAGTAAGCTGTCAATTTTGGTTGAGTAATTGTCTTTTTGTTGTGCTGATGAAGAGCAATTTGTGAAAAGAATTATGATTGTAAGAAATGTTAGTTTGAAAACTTGTCTCATTTTTATTCTAAATATTATTTAGAGCGTGTTCGGGAATTTTTGACGGAGCATGAAAAAGTGGATTTTTTGGCAGTTTTACTCGTTTTTTCAGGAGCATAGCGGTGACTACGTGACTGAAAAAAGGTGAAAAACTGCCGAAAAAGACGTTTTTCAGGCCTGGCAAAAAATTCCCGAACACGCTCTTAATCAGTCAAGTCTGACAACTCTAAAACCAATGGTATGGTCTGCTTTAATAGAGGATGACCTATATGAAACCCGCCAGGATATTGGGTCATTTATAAACCCACCTCCTTTGATTACCCTTTCCAATTCTTTTGCATCTTGGTCGTATTCAGCGTCGGGTAACCGTATTACAGGGTCATCAGAAGAAGGTATATAAGTTTTCTTCACCTTCTTTTCTGAAAATCGTATTTTATAATCAACAAAAGACGGACCATTGTATTCCCTGCATGGATTTGATGAGTTTATTGGTAATTTTTTATAATAATCTTTATCATACACATCCAATACCCATTCGTACACATTGCCACTCATATTGTAAATGCCTAACTCATTAGGCTGTTTCAAACCTACTTTATGTGTGTAATGTGTCATGTCTACAACCTCATAATCAATGGATGAACCCGCATATGTGAAGCATGAATCTTTGTAGCATTTAGACAATTTGCCTCCTCTTGCTGCATATTCCCATTCTGCCTCTGTGGGCAGTCTGTAAAATTTACCACTTATATTCGATAACCACTCTGTATATTTTAAAGCGGCTAAAAAGGAAACCATTCTGACTGGATGGTCTTCAAACCCGGGATAAGGCTTAAACAGGATTGGTTCATCTTTTTTAGGCAATATAATGGCTCTGTCAATATCTTCTATTATAAAGTTGTACCCATTATAATATTTATGCCAATACGCACGTACTGGAACATTGGAATAGTAATACTCATTTGAGAATCTAAATGTTAAGGAATCGTTGTTGGCATTTAAAAAGCGACAGAATTCGGCATTTGTAACTTCAAACTGCCCTATATAGAACCCTGAAATGGTCACGTTATGTGCAGGTTTTTCGTCGCTGACATCATAATATTTTGAAGGCTCATCTGTACATCCCAACTTCATTGTGCCGCCTTCAACCCAAATGAGGCGAGGGATTAAAGTGTCTTGCGTTGATTGTGGTGCTCCACCACTAAATATTGTTTTAACTTCTGGCAAGGCTGCTTGACCGAAACAGAAATTTGAAAACATGATTAGTATGCATATCAATACTTGATTCATTTTTTATTTTTAGTAACGGCCAACGTCAGCATGACTGCCATACCGCCGCGTGTAGCGGGCTGTTGGCAGCCAGGCATAGATGGCGGCTGATTATTTATTATCAGTTCAAGTATTATAGGTTTCTACTTAAACACCAATAAGCAAGTCCGTGGGAATCCGTAACTCTTTATGCAGCGTTCTAATTTGCGCTAATGACAAGTCTCTTTTCCCGCTAAATATTTCTGATACCCTGTTTGACCCCAAAATTTTGGATAAATCTTTTTTACTCAAATTCAATTGCTCCAACGTTTGTTCGATGACTTGAACAACAGTAAGTTCTATCTTATTGAATTGAAAATGCTTCGCCTCATAAGCTTCTAACAATGTCGTAAGTGCGTCAAGGTGAGCAAATTTTTTCTCTTCCTCAACTTCATCTTCAAATGTTAAATCATCCAATTCCTCTACCAATTCACTGAAATGCATATAGGTCGCTTCGTCAGTGATTGGAGTAATTGGGTATTTTAAACTTTGAAATTTTTTCATGGGTGCTTTATTTTTAGACATTTTCAATGTCTTTCATTTTATCGTATTCAGCATGTGTGCCGATAAATCGAATATAAACTCGTTGCGCTCGAATGTGAAACCTAAATTTTGCGATTAGTCGGTACTTGTTGTGAGCAATGTTAAAAACAATTCTTTCGTTTCCAACATAATCGGCAGTATTGAAGACTTGTATCACATCTTGTACCGAGTAAAAACTATTGGCGGTAACAATATCATACCAAAACTTCAATGATATTTTGGCATCAGGGTATTCTTTCCCAAAAATTTCCAATCGTTTTTTCGTTATTATTCTCACAAGGCAAATATAAGGAAACTTTCCCAAATTGGGAAAGTTTTTGGAAAATATTTTTGCGGCGCGCGGTCTTTTACTACTTTTTATTTATAATATCGTGTTTATCAAGGCCTCGTGTGCTTTATATTATATGTTTTTCTATTTATTTTTTTTGCCTTGCCTTGTGTTCCAGCCTTATTTCAAACAGGAGCCCGGCGCCGCGCTTGGTGTTTTTTTCAACACCAAGCGCAAACGTACAGCAAAATGTCACCTACCACAGACCTTATACCCAATCATAGATCACATACTTCTGGCCAATCATCGCCATACCAAAAATGGGTTAAAAAAGGCCACTGGCGATCCCGGTTTACATAAAAACCGGCAGAGGAAAAGAAAT
>JADLCC010000044.1 GCA_020847425.1 Saprospiraceae bacterium | reverse complement strand
GGCTTTTTATTGTCTTTTTGTGCGGACTGCAAGGCTTCTTTGTATTTTTTCAGGTTGGACGGTTCAATATTGAGGGTATAAACGAATTGATTGAGGCCTTTGTTACAATCGATCTCGCCACTTTTCAGCATCAGTCCGGAATCTTTCATTTGAACTTTCCAGGCAGCCTTTCCGACGGAGCCGGCATAAAACGTAACAGGCATTTCCGGATCTTTTATTTGTTTGTAGGGTTGTTGTTTTCCCCAGTTTTTGGAAAAACGTGTTTTGGCGATATCAAATGCATAAACAACCGAATCCAGTACCGCTTTTGTCAGTTGTTGAACGTTCGACATATTCACTTTGTAGATGGAGCGCCCGTGTGTGCCAATCAAAAGGTCTTGTGTCGGAGACTGGATCACCAGGTCATGTACCGGAACAGCAGGAAATGTATCATGCAGCGTGTGAAAGGTTTTTCCACGATCCAGCGTGATGTACAAATTATGGTCGGTTCCGACATATAAAATATCCGGATTGGAAGGATCTTCCCGGACGACATTGACGGGTTCTGCCGGGAGATCAGCGCCAATGCGCACCCAGTTTTTCCCGTAATCTTCAGAAACATACAGGTATGCGTTGAAATCATCCCAGCGGTAGCCGTTCAGGCCGGCGTACACGCGGCTGCGTTCATGCGCCGAAGCCTGCACCCTGGAAACCCAGAGGTTGGGCGGCAACTGAGCGGAAATATTGTCCCAGTGTTCTCCGCCATCGCGGGAAACATGGACCAGACCGTCGTCGGATCCCGTGTACAGTAAACCGAATTTGAGTGGGCTTTCATGGATCGTTGTCAGTGTTCCGTACGGAACATTCCCCGGTTTTCCACCCGTTGTAAGATCCTCGGAAATAGCCTCCCAGTTATCTCCTTTGTCAAAAGATCGGTACAATTTATTCGCACCAAAATAAAGCACGTCCTGCTGGTGCCGGCTCAGGTGAATGGGTGTTTGCCAATTGAAACGCAAGGGGCGTTCACCCAAATCATGCTTAGGGGTAATTCCTTTTCTTTTTCCAGTTAACTTATTGATTCTGAAGTAATAACCGAATTGAAAACCGGTGTAGACGGTGTTGTTGTCCCGGTAGTCGACCTGCACCTGCATACCATCGCCCCCAACCAGTTCTTTATATGGATAACTGCCGGTTTGGTGCCATTCCGCGGATGCCTGGTAATCGGAAGGCCCGACCCAGACACCATTGTCCTGCGTGCCGCCGTACACATTGTACGGTTCTGCCTGGTCGGTCGTAATGGCATAAAACTGGCCGACAGGCGGGTTGTTGCATTTCATCCAGGAAGTTCCATTGTCCCAACTGATATTCAGTCCGCCATCGTTGCCGTTGACCAGGTAACCCGGCCGCCGCGGATCCAGCCAGAGCGCATGGTGGTCGACGTGCACATTGTCGCCATTGATGTTTTTCCAGGTATTGCCGCCGTCCTCGCTGCTGATGATCAGAAAACCGATGAGGTATACTTTGTCGGCATCTTCTGGCATACAGCGGATGTTGCTGAAATAATAGCCGTAAGTAAAATGCATTTGTTCGATACCTTCCTGGTGGCTGCGTTGCCAGGTCGAACCGCCATCGTCGCTGCGATACACTTCCGCGCCGATGTAATTCGTCTCGAAAAGGTTGTTGTTCGCGTCTTCGAGGTATTCCACCAGGGCCGTTGGTTTTAACTTGTCGGACTTTACCAAACCCTTGATTTTCTGTACGTTGTATTTTTCCGGGAAATTGTTTTGTTTCAGAAATGCACTTAGTTTTTCTTCGGAAAGTTTTAGCAAGTCTGCTTTGGAAATGTTCCGCAACTGATCCTTGGTGAGCACGTCCTCGTCAATAATTTCTTTTTTGGGTTTTGGATTCTGGTTGTCCACGCAGGCATAAAGCACTGTTTTTCCATTTTTTCGGCCTGCTGCAAGCCCGATACGCCCTGTTTTGGGGCCCGAAGGAAATCCGCTTTCGGCAGTGCTTAGCATTGACCAAGTTTCACCGGCGTCCGTGCTTTTCCAGATGCCCGAACCATTACCTGCGCCTTCAAAATTCCAGGCGCTGCGTTGGCGTTCCCAGGTAGCGGCAAACAGGGTATTTGGATCATTCGGATCGGTAACCAGGTCGATTGCGCCGGATATATCATTGACAAACAGTGTTTTAGCCCATGTTTTACCCCCGTCGCTTGTTTTATACACACCACGTTCAGGGTTGGAGGAGTAAAGGTGCCCAAGTACTGCTACCCAAACCGTGTTCGGGTCGGTAGGGTGGAGGAGGATGCGCGCAATATGGTGGCTTTCGGGCAAGCCGCACCAGATCCAGTTTTTACCCTGATCAATACTTTTATACATGCCTGTACCGGCATAAGAGGAACGGCTGCTGTTGGCTTCGCCGGAGCCTACCCATATGATATTTTCCTTCCAGTTCACAGCGATGTCGCCGATCGTCATGCTGGCTTCCTTATCGAATACGGGTTTGAATTGTGTGCCATTGCTTTCGCTGTACCAAAGGCCACCGGAGGCGTAGGCAACATACATCCTGGAAGGATTGT
>JADLCC010000043.1 GCA_020847425.1 Saprospiraceae bacterium | reverse complement strand
TTTTGATCAAGGCAAAATTTGCAGTCTTAGGCGGGTTCTAAGGCGAAAATTTTAACGCCGAGCAGAATTAAATTTTTCGAGAGCAGGCCAAAATCCAATTCCCGAACACACTCTAAGCATGGCAAACGATTATTACATCGCTGTTGCTGCCAGGCGACATAAAACAGACGTATTGCGATAGCGTACACATGAAGTGCAACTTTCGCAATACGTCTGGTGGTTAAAAATGGTAAGGCTGGAAAAGACGCCGGGAAAAAGCGTCAATTTTGTGGTGGGCGCAAAGATATAGCCGATTTACAAGGATTTACAGACGCGAGTCGTTCAAAACCACTCTAATCAGCAATTTCGCAATAAATGCAGGGGGTAATCTTTGTAAGGCAAACAACACGGAATGGTTTGGTCATTGAAAAGTCAGATAATTCTACAACCTGGCCCTCCAAAACAATGCAACATGGTATGTCTTTCCGCTGATTACCCCTGCAAAGAACATCTATTCATCCATTTTCAGGCCTTTGTATTTGCGGCCTGTAAATGAATCAATCCGTTGTAAATTCATGCTGATAAAGCGCAGAATGGACTGGATTTGCAAACATCAGGTCAATGATCTGATGTGCATCCACTTCAAAGAAATTCACCTTCCCTGTTTCAATGCAATACATCGCGCCGACGATATTGATTTCATTGTTTTGAATCAAATCACGGATAATCGAACTTTTTTCAAGGATAATTTCGATATTATGCAGCACATTCAATTCCGAGACATGATTGACAAAAGCCGTATTTTTTGAATTTCGCTGATCTGCCGGTGTAACTGTTTCCCGATGTAATGAAAACCGGATGTGTTCGATGAGTTCAGTCAGATTACCCAGCGTTATATTGTCACAAGCGCCTTTGATAGCGCCGCAATTGGTATGACCCAGCACAACCACCAGTTTGGAGCCTAAAACGGCGCAAGCATATTCCATGCTCCCAATGGCATTGGTGCTGGCAATATTTCCGGCCAGTCGAATACTAAAAATATCCCCCAGTCCCTGATCAAAAATCAAGGTAGGCGATACGCGCGAGTCACTGCAACTCAGTATAGTAGCAAAAGGAAATTGTTCTTTGGAAGTCTCGCCAACCAGTTCGATCAGGTTGCGATTAATCCTTATGTTTTTCAAAAAGCGGTCGTTGCCCTCCTGAAGATACAGGAGAGATTTTTCCGGCGTCATGGATTGCCGGGTTTCCCAATAATGAGATTGCATAAAGTAATTTAAAGTGTGTACATCAGGACTGACGTCACTGACGTGGAGTGAAAGTTACGGGCTGCTATCAGCGTCCATTGCTCATTCCAAACACTTTGGGCGGCGGGGATTCCAGTTCCTGAATGATACTGGAAGGGGAAAAAAGGTGATAATATATAGTCGACTTTGTTGACAACAGTGCTAGTATCATCAAAGTGTCAATATCAGTAATATCCTCGTCTTTTTCAGTTTTGGGGTCCTCGGCAGATTGATCATTTTTATCCGTTCCGGCATCTTCTGAATGATCTGTCCATTCCATTTTAGTCGAAGTCCATCCTGCAGTTTCTTTTAAAAACCATTGAGCATCCTCGAAGCAAATCGAAAATACGGCCCAAAAGAAAAGAATCCGAATGGAAAATGACATATCCGCAAAAAGAAGGCCGAAACTACAACATTCGTTTCACATCTGCAAGGGGAGGGAAGTGGGGTTATTTGTGAAATTGGTTATTTGGTTATTTGTGGAATTGGTTATTTGGTCAGCGCAAAACGATTAACCAAATAACCAATTCCACAAATAACCAAACTTACAATCTGTCAAAATTTTTAAACAGGGAATACTGAACCGCTTCCGCTTTGGCCCTGTAATCTTTCCATTGTTTGTCAAAGAAAGTATTCACTTTTTCGATTACTTCCTCTGCTTCTTTTTTGGCGCGTTGAATGGCCAACTGAGCAGTAGCGTTGGGCGCGCCTGAATTGCCATCAATATAACCCCTGGCATTCCAGAGTTGTGCTGTCAGGTTTTCCGGGTCGCGTTGAATGCCCTTGACTTCCTTGTGCTGCATGAACAGGTCTTTCAATACGCCGATGCTGTCTTTGGCTGCGCTACCCAATTTCAAAACGTCCTTTTTGAGGCTGTCAGGAACATTGACAAATTGACCTTCAACCAGTTGTATGGTTTTTTCAGCCTGTTTCAGGCGGTCATACGCTTTGGTCGCCCGTTCGATGCTTTGGTTCAGGTCTTTTGTCGCCGCTAACTTGGCCTCTCTATCGGTACGTGAAATATTCAAGCGTGGGTCGTCCATCACTTTCACAACCATAGAGTCACGATAACCCATATAATCGGCTTTCAGCCAGTAATCGCCGGGAAGTGCCTGCGGGCCGCCCCAGGGTTCGAGTTGATCAGGCGACGGGTCGTTTTTGGACGGCATACGCACGCCGCGCGTTTCCATGCCCCAGTAAATGCCGCCAAAAGTCGAGTCGGGTGCAAACTGATAACGACGAATTGTATCGCCATTCATAGCGAATACAGACACGGTCATTTTTTCTTTCTTCTTGTCGCCATCGCCCTTTTTACCCCCTTTTTTATCGCCGGCGCCTTTTTTGTCCTCCTTCTTTTCATCCTTCTTGGCCTCTTCCTCTTTTGATTTGGGCTTTTCAGCCTTTTTTAAACCGGGTTTTATCCACATCGGCACATAAACGCCGGACGGCTTGCTTTGCGCTTCATAAGTGGCATCTACGGCAAACCTTGGGCCGTCGAACGAGCGATATTCCGCCAGAATGCCGGGTTGTGCCGCAAACAATTTCAGCGGCTGATCCATGATTGCTGCGCCGGAACGCGCCAATTCGCGCAACGGGCTAAGGTTATCCAGAATCCAGATACCGCGACCGAAAGTGGCTACGACCAGATCGCCTTCCCGCTGTTGGATTTTCATGTCATAAACCGGCACAGACGGCAGGCAACCTTCGGTCAGGTTTTCGGTGCAAGTGTAATGCACCCAGTTCGCGCCATGATCGAATGAAATAAACAAACCCTGGTCAGTACCCAGAAAAAGGAGGTTCGGATTTTCGGTATCCTGCACAACCGACAGGCAAAATCCGCTGACCTGCTTTGATGAGGCTAATCGTGTCCATTTTGCACCAAAATCCGTTGTGTGATAGAGGTAAGGCTCCCAGTCGTTCTGGCGGTAATTATTGACGACCACGAAGGCTTCGCCGGCATTTTTGGGTGATGCTTCAATGGCTGGAATCCAGGCGTTTTTAGGTGCGCCCGGCAGTTTGGAAGCGAAATTTTCCCAGGTCTTGCCGCCATCGCGCGTGAGTTGCAATTGGCCATCGTCGGTACCTACCCAGACGACGCCCTGCTGCACCGGGCTTGGGTTAATGGCGATAATTGTACAGTGGTTTTCGGCATTCGTAGCATCGTAAGTCAGGCCGCCGGACTCGCCCTGGTGCATCTTGGAGGTATCGGCTGTGGTCAGGTCTGGACTAATGATTTGCCACGTTTGGCCCAGATCAGACGAATAATGTACATACTGCGAACCGAAGTAGATGCCATGCGCCTTGAACGGGTCCTGTGCCAGCGCTGTATTCCAGTTGAAACGGAGTTTGGTTGTGCCGTCGGGGTGCATGGGCTTCAGGTACTTGGTTTCGCCGGTTTTGCGGTCGACAAGCCCTAACTCGCCACCCTGCGATTGTGCAAACACATAGCGCGTATCGTCCTTGCGGGGCATCGTCTCGAAGCCGTCGCCAAAATACACTTCCTGCCAGTCGGAGTTGCGGATACCGCCTGATTTCCAGACTGACGAAGGGCCGACCCACGAGCCGTTGTCCTGCAAACCTCCGTAAACATTGTACGGATATTCATTATCGGTTTCGACGTGGTAAAATTGCCCGACCGGAATATTCTCCGCGTAACGCCAGGTCTTGCCACCATCGTGCGTAATGTTCAAACCGCCGTCGTTGCCGTTGATGACATAATTCGGATCGTCAGGACTAATCCAAAAGGCGTGGTGGTCAGGGTGAATGGTCCACCCGGCCCAGGTATCGAAAGATTTCCCACCGTCTTCGCTACGCGAAATGAACGTAAAAATGGAGTACACCCGGTTTTCATTTTTCGGGTCAACGTAAATTTCAGAATAGTAAAACGGACGGTCGCCCATGCCTTTGGTCGCCATTTTTTGCCATTTCAAACCGCCATCGGTGCTTTTGTATAAGGCATTTTCCTTGGCTTCTACCAGCGCGTAAACTACATCAGGATTGCTCTTGGCTACGGCCAGACCTATGCGACCAAGTTCACCCTCTGGCAGGCCGTCTTTGTCAGTTCGGCGCGTCCAGGTTTCACCGGCATCATAACTGACGTACAAACCGGAGCCTTTGCCGCCGCTCTTGAAAAACCAGGGCCAGCGACGATATTCCCACATCGAAGCGAATAGTTTATTCGGATTCTGAGGGTCGGCAACCAGTTCGGCACAGCCTGTCAAATCATTGACGTACAATACTTTGCGCCAGGTTTTTCCACCATCTGTGCTTTTAAA
>JADLCC010000042.1 GCA_020847425.1 Saprospiraceae bacterium | reverse complement strand
TCGGCGGGGAAGTTTGACATCAATGTGCAGGTTTTTGCTGTTCCCATTATCTAAAAAACGGTGCGGGCGCAAGGCAAAACCCCGCACATCTTTCCCTTCTTTTTTAAATCGCACGATGAGCTGCGGCATGCGCCAAAGTTCCCATTCCTTCATTTCGCATTTAAAATCAGCACTGACCCTCAGCCACTCGGCAGCGCCTTTTTGAAGTGGCAGGCTCACCACTTGTGTGTATTCCCTGCCTTTGGTGAGGTATTCGCAGGGCGTTCCATTATATTGTTTGCCACTTTTTATAAGCGTGGTGTCGCTGTCAAAATTATTAAAATACAGTTCCTGGACATCCTTTCGGGTGCCCGTGAAAATATAGCGGGTGTCGTACAGTTTTTTGGTTTCTTCGGGCACTTCAAACCGCCCCAGGACCGCCCAAAAGTAAGCGCGGGTCATATTATATGGATCGACCAACTGGCCCAGGTGTATCTGGTGGGTCCACCAGATGTTGTAGTAGCCGAACAGCACAAATACGCCATACAGCAGCGCCCGCCTGATTTTATGCACATCAGTTGCAGCAATCAGTGCGGCGAAAGGAAAAGCCAGCACCGGATAACTCTGTACCATAGCGCGCCCCCCGTACCACCAGATATCCCAGGCCGCAACGATATACGTATTGATCAGCACAAAAAGGAACAAGGCCCAGAAGTGTGTTTTACTGCGGTACAACGGAACAAAACCGATCAATGCAAACAGCATAATGGGCGTATACACCAGCCAGCCCGTGCGGGCACTGAACAAATAATAATAAAAATGCGGCTTGAGCCAACTGAAAGTCTGGTCGCCGTAACTGTATACAAACCATTGACCTGTCGCATATTTCCAGTAAAACAACTGAATACTACCGATAAGCGCACAAGTGAGCGCAGCGGCCAGGTAAAATGATATATGTTGACCGATAAAACGGATTCTTTCGCGGACGGCCGCCAAGCGCAGGGAAGGCATAGCCCAGAGCATCGGTATCAACACCGAAACAATATCTGTCGGTCGGGTCAGGATACAGATGCCGACAACGGCTCCAATGCCCAGGCCCGTCAGTAGTTTCGGATTTTTGTAGAACCGGTCGGTCAGGTAAATCAGCACCGTATACCAGGCAAATAACCAACTGTGTGTCAGGGCATTATCGATTGCCGCGAAATTGAGGTAATTCGTGGCAAAAGCATAACACAGAATGACGATTGAAACGGTTTTGTCGCTGAAATAAGGCAGCAACATTTTTCTCAAAAAAATCAGGCCCAACAAGCACATCAGCAGCCCCCCAATCTGTATCGCCAACTGGTAGGGTTTTGAAAACCCATCCGGCTCAAAGCCTAAAGGAGCTGCCAAAGTATGGGCTACGGCAAAAAAAGGCAGGTATTGCAATGCCATGCCGCCCGAATATTTCATGACATAATTGCCGGATGGATGCAGAAATGCCTGCTGGAAATCGGGAGTACACTCGTGTTTTTCCAGTACCTCCCGGCTGAATGCCTGCTGTTTTGCATCCTTGTAGATAAAAAAGGCAGGCAGATACCAGTAATAGCCCGAAACGTCCCAGCTCAGGGTCGATTCAGTACCGATATTTTGCCATTTGGGGTAATAGAAGAAAGATATCAGTACGATCAGCAGAAAAGAGTATCCGACCGCTTTTTTGGAAGAAAACATGGGTGTAGGTGATAATTGTACATGCAAAATTGCAAGTGGCTTAGGTTACTTTTTTTTCCGGCGAAGCAACACCATGTCACAGTTTGGGTTTTTCCATACCATATCATAGGTATTCAAAATAGGTGTTGCCTCGTTTTCTGAAATAGCGTAATAGAACTCATAATCCTCCGTAGGAGGCCTGTCGGGGTGCCATGTAATAGGTTTGACAATACGATTAAAACCTCTGGGGTCGAGGTCGAGGTGAAAAATGTATGAGTTTTGCATCACACCATGCGTATCAAAAGTATAGGGTTCGGGGTGGTTTTCAACTTGCTGCACACTTTTGATGTAGTCCAATACGGCGTAGGTATATTGGTCGTGCCACCATTCTGTGGCTTCCCGGAGGTTTACAGACTTCCTTATGTTCATAGCAGCCAGGAATCCGAGTGGCAGCATAAAAATCCAGGCCCATTTTGCCGCTTTTTGATAAAGCCATGCGGCAGTTGCAGCGAGCGAAAGCGCAAATATCGGCCAGTATAGCAAAGCCAGCCGAGGTTCCAGGTAAGGCGTGTGGGTCAATTCCACCACCAAAACATTTGTGGATAATATTCCAAAAAGAAGCAATACCGTAAAAAGCAGGGGGTCATTTGCTATTTTCAACTGCTGCTCAAACCATTTTTTCACAGCAAAATGGCACACCCCTATCGTGAAAAGTATGGCCAGCAATGTCAGCACATGTGCGGTGTCATTTGAAACCAGCGGGTTGTGGTACGTGGCAATTCGAATGGACTTTTCCGCTGATCCAAATAAAGTGGCGAGGGGATTCCAGTGCTGCACTTCCGAATGCTGGCTCAACTTTTTAAGCGGAATAGCCAGTAATCCTGCCCAAATACCAAGTGTGAGGAGCGCATATTTTGTTTTGATCAGGAAATTTGAAAACGAACCGGCGGTCTGCCACGCACTCCAGAGCAACAGGCCGATAAAAGGGATAAAAAACAGCACTTGTGTAAAATTCGCATATACTGCCAGCCCCGCCCAAACAACCGACCAATGCAGGTTTTGCCAGCGTGCTTCTTTCAAAAAACGCCACGCTTGCCAAATGGCTGCCAGCATCAGCCCCAATCCAAGCGCGTAACCCCGCGCCAGGGAGAAAAATTCCAGCAAATATGGTTGGAACAAAAGCATAGTATAAGCAAACACGCCAATCCATGCGTGTGCCGATATTTTCCGGCTCAACTGTAAGCCCGCCCAGGCATAAATAAAAGCCCCCAAAAGCGCTGGAATTCGCACGACAAACGGATGCCATCCAAACAATCCCGTCAACCCCTTGATCAATAAGGTATTGAGAATATGGTTATTCGGGTTTGCATCCGTTTGTAAAAAAAGTAAATCGACGACAGCACGCGGCACATGGGAGACAGCCGTGGAGCACTCGTCCACAGTAATAGGCATCACCCAGGCACGAATAACAATATAAATACCAAAGGCAATGGCAATGCCTGCTAATAATAGATTAGTGATCCGATTCATAGGGGCGAATATCTGCATATTTTGCCGGCTACAATTGAATTCAATACAAAAAAGAGTGCCACATTTAACCCCACATTTTACCCTGCGCTTGATAATTCTGTACCTTGCTGCCCAATTATTCGATTGATTCCATGTTAAACAGCAAAAACACAATTACCTGGTTTACAAAGCGGGACAACAGGCCATATGCCGTTCTGGCTATTGCCCTGATCGCCATGGTAGCGCTGGCGCTCCTTGCAGAAGGCACCGGCGACGACGGCGACAGCGTGTACCACTATCTTTTTGCCCGGTACGCCTTCACCCATCCGGTCAACTTTTTCAACCACTGGGCCAAACCGCTTTTTGTTATGGTGGCAGCGCCGTTTGCGCAATTGGGTATAACTGGCGTGAAGTTGTTGAATATTGGATTCTGGGGTATCCAGTTGTATTGTACGATCCAGATCGGGGCGCATTTCGGCATAAAAAGATTGTGGCTGCTGCCTGTTTTTGCCATCATGGCCCCGATGAATGTCACCCACACTTTGTCGGGCCTTACCGAACCGATGTTTGCGGCCTGGCTTTCCGTTTCCCTGTTGCTGATGTTGCGGCGCCAGTATGTGGCTGCGTATGTTTTGTTCTCTTTTTTACCTTTTGTGCGCTCGGAAGGTCTGATTATTTTGTGTCCGCTGCTGCTCTATGCGCTCTGGCGGAGGCATTATGCTTATATCCTGTTGTTCCCGCTGGGCCACCTGGTCATGGCAGTTGCCGGAAAACCTGTTCACAACGACTACTGGTGGATTTTTAATAAAATGACCTATCGCGGGCTGGTGTCGGCTTACGGCAGCGGCCCCTGGGATCATTTTATCAATAATTTGCCCAGCGTGATCGGTATTGCGCTATGTATATTGCTGATTGCCGGACTGTTGTACGGTTTTTTTGCACTCGTTGCAGGAGGGCGCTGGTTCAGGGATAGTTTCGCCCGCGATGAAGCCTGGCTGGTATTCGGGATGTTTTTATCTTATTTCGCTGCGCACAGCATTTTCTGGTGGAAAGGCATGTTCAATTCTTTCGGATTGATGCGGGTCATGTTGGGTATCATGCCGGCTATCCTGCTGATTTGCCTGCGGGGCTGGAATATGATTTCGGCAGGGTTTTCCGTGATTCATCGCAGGGCCGAACAGGTAGCGCTGGTCGCGATATTGGCAGGCCTGGCCTGGTCGTTTTTCGGCAGGCTGAGTTGGGAAAGTGATTTCAGTTTGAACGCGGCGCAGCGCAGCGTGTACAAGGCTTCGGAAGCGATCCTGCAAAAATTCCCGAACAAATCGGACAACGTCTATTACATCGAAGCCTATTCCGCCGCGATTCCGCTCGGACTGGATGTTTTCGACCGCTACCATACGCGGGAAGCCTGGCGCCTGTATTCTGGCGAACCGGTGCCGCCCAACAGCATTGTGCTCTGCGACAAATGGTTTTTCCCGCATGAAGGAGGCATCCCGCTCTCACAACTGGAGCAAGATAAAAAACTCGTTTCCATGGGTTCGTTTGAAGGCAGTACGCCTTCAGAGCCCAGCAATATTACGCATGTATTTTATGTGAATCCAGACTCCGTGCGCAAAGACTGGCGCTTTTTGTACACCTGGGATACGTTGTCAGAAATGCCAAAAACGGTGGATATCGGCGGCCGGAGAGCGGCTAAAATTGATAAAGCACAACAGTATTCTTTCGCT
>JADLCC010000041.1 GCA_020847425.1 Saprospiraceae bacterium | reverse complement strand
TAACCACGAAAGAGGCCATGAATCCCTCAATTACAACACCCCCGCAGACCTCTATTTCGGAAAAAAAGTACCATTCATTCCAACTAAATATTCAACCCTGCTGGTTTAAGAATGGGGGGAACCTCATACAGATTTTGATAGATGGGCCCGTGCTTCTCGGCCCAAATTTCAATCTTTGAGGACACTTGGAATATCCATTTAACGGTTTCATAAATTAATTCTATTTAAACATGATCACAACACCTACCACCGGCGAAATCAAAGACTTG
Organism: Saprospiraceae bacterium; assembly: GCA_020847425.1. GTDB lineage: Bacteria > Bacteroidota > Bacteroidia > Chitinophagales > Saprospiraceae > M3007. Next base: position 39,739 of record JADLCC010000041.1, on the reverse strand, counting down.
ATCGTCAAGGAAATGGATTTTATCCAATCCGTTATCACGCGGATGGCGAACAACTCTTTCCTGTTAAAGGGCTGGTTGATCGGTATCCTTTCTTTCATTCTGGCTTTCAACAAAGAGGCCATTTTTGCCAATAGTCCACAATATGCCGCCGTACTCGTGATGCCGGTGTTGATTTTTTGGTACCTGGATGCTTTTTTCCTGTACACTGAGCAGCAGTACCGGGAACTTTACAAAGAAGTAGCTACCAACCGGTTCAAGTATTTGTTTGGCGGACAATTGCCGGACGGCTTGTCCAATTTGTTCAACCTGGATTATACGCGGTTTGAGGATTACCGCGTGGCGCGAAAGTCGATATGGGCACATCTGCCACCCACTTTTTCTGCGGCAACCTATCAGGCCCTAAAAGACACCCCTCCGGAAAATCTTCCCAAAGCTAAACCCAAAAAAATACCGACCATTTTCCGGGTTATGTTTTCCAAGACTCTGTTAGTGTTTTATGTGTTGCCATTAATTTTTATCGTAATTATTGTAGTTCGACCGATAGAAAAAAAAGCGGAGAAGGTGCAGAAAATTGAGATTATTCAACCTAAATCAGAGAAAACTCCTTCTGTTCAGTAAAGGATAATACTGAATAAAAAGATATACAAAAAGGCTAATTGCTTTATTTTTTGAAAAGGCAAAAAACAAAATATTTTTTATATTTATTACTCTTTATCCAAGATATCATGGAAGTGCTAAACAGCAGCAAAGCACACATTTTCTTATCCTACTCTAGAAAAGATAAGATTTATGTGGATGCCTTTATCGCACATTTAGATATCCTTAATGCATACGAGGAGCGTTTTAGCAAATTTGTTGACCGAAAAGATATTGAGTTGAATGAAAGGTGGAGGGATTCCATAATCCAAAACATAATGGTCGCTGATTTTTTCATCATCTTCATCAGCTCAGATGCTTTAAATTCAAAACATGTAAAAGAAGAGATTGACTTGGCTTTAAATAGAAGAAAAAGAGAAAAGGAATTTATTATCATTCCATTTTTAATCCGAGAGTGTTATTGGGTAGAGCATCCAATTTCTGAATTTCCTGTTTTCCCTCGTGATCAGCCGGTCACTTATGTCGCAGATGCTTCAAGCCCTGATGCAGCACTCACAGAATTGGTCCGATTCATCAATGACCATGCTAAAAAACAAAAACTGATTTCGATTCATCAAGATTTAGATCAAACAGATTTACCTCGTAAATGGGAAAAAAGCGAAAAAGTCTTAGAAGATTTGAATGGCATTTATTACAAAATTGAAAAATCATTAAGCTTGAATATGAAATTTTGGAAAAACAATCCGCCTAAACCTCAAGATAGTGGAAAGATATTTGGAAGTATATTTTTTTCACGCCAGGTTGAAGAGTTAAAAAAAGTACATAAAGGGTTGTCGTTGTTTTCATCCGACGATGCTTTTTTTTCAGATCGGGTGAATCAATTTATTCCAATAATAGAAGATGTAGTAGAGAATTGTCGCTTGCTTATAGAAACGAGCGAAATTGAGGAGATTCCATTGTTCTCAATACTCTGTGAAACAGAAAATTATATAGAAAAAACAAAAGAAAACCTTCTAGCACCTAGCGACAATAAAGAAATTAAAGAATTGAAAGGAAGGAATGTGCCTACATTAAAACATTGTTTGAGCCAATTAATTCAATACATGAACGAAATAAAGAGCGACTTCAAAACTTAAGTAAAGGCAAGTCATTCTGAACTTCGCCAGCCAAATTAATGCCCAAAAATGATAAACTGACAGGAAGCGGTCATCAAAGCAGGATTCATGTTGACGATTTGCAAAATTATACCCAACGTCTCAGGAAGTATGGGCATGATAATTATTTGCGTTTACCACCATCAATTACTGATGAAATCATTGTTGATATCAATTCACTGTGTCATGAAATATTTATATATGTTCAAATTCAAAAACCACTAATCGGGTCGAAAAATCTAAAGGCTTTTAACACTCTTTACCATACGAGTTCTGCTTTAGTATCGAAAATGGGAACCAAACAAAGGACTTCTCCATCTTTCTTCAAAGATTTAAGTAATTTATTGATTGGCCTTACACGAATAAGCCTCGTTTAATTAATAAGAAAATAGCCATCTGGCAAACAATATCTTCCTAAAGATATCCATATGCAGAATAAATTAGGCTACTTATTAAGAATTTCTTCAACGATTAACCCTGTAATCAAAGAAAATGGAATAATTTCAATTGGCTCATCTTCAATAATCTGCGTAGTATCAATTACTTCAAAGCGTTTTTCTGCAATAATTACATTTTGATAATTAGAAATTTGCTCAGTCAATTCTTTGGCGGCGCCTCCCGTTTTTTCAAATAAATAAATAGGCTTATTAGCATGCTGCTCACGAAATAATTCAAACTCCTGTTCCACGCCTTCCATACCTCCAATAACTACCATTGCGTCTGCATTATTCTTCATCATTTCTCTTCGCATAAATTCAAGGCTTTTAGGGCACCTTATATTGCCCGGAAATTCCATTTCTGGATCTTCATTATCTACTGTATCTGTCCAAATAATTTGTGCATATCCCAAATCAGAGAGATACCTGGTTTTATCTGCAATAATCGATTCAAATGCTTTAGATTGATAAATAGTAATGTGTTTTACTTGTGAGGGAGAGGCATCTTCCAGGTTTTGATTTAAATCAAATTCAGTAGCGACCATAGCCACCAAAGGAGAAATAGATGGATGGCCTCCGAATATCAACCGCCCGCCATTTTCAAAAACATTTCTGGCCAAACCGATTATAGCTTCTTCAATCTGAATTTGAGCATTCGGTATTTTCAAAAATTTGTCAGAACGACCTTCTTTTGGCACACTGGCTGATAAGATGATAGCAAATTTAAACTGGCTCATAATTTAGTTCAACTATTAATTATTTTATTTGACATTCGGATCAGGCGCCCTTCGCTGTAGAAATCAATAGATGACTTCTTGCAAAGCCAGTCATTCAGAACATCTCTTTTTCTCTCCCAAAACCTTGGGCCAAAAATGATTTTTTTTGCCGGTATTTTTGAAACATCCGAATAGTAAAAATCCTGTATTTTAGGAGGTCTTGGAGTAACCCAAATTTTATAACCTTGGGTGCCTTTTGAATTAGATACAGAGACAAACCCTTGTGTATCAAAATCGGGATTACCGCCATTTCTTTTAAGTGCTAACAAAACATTTTGGACCATATAGTTTTTTTTCCTGAAGAGGGCCAAAGAATGAACATCATTAACACGAGCAATAGTATCTTTGAGAGCATCATCAGACAACCGTTTCTCTGAGATAAAGTCGGTCGGCGTTAATTTTATTCTAAATTCGTCATCTATTGACTTCACAGGTTTAGCTCCGTCAATATTTAGGGCCATGACCCCTAACCGGTTTTTCTTTGCAAACGCGATTTCTTCTTGTACCCATCGGGATTCGAGAAAATCTTGAGATTCGAGCATTACTATCATGGCCTTATCCGCTAATTCCTGTTCAAGCCTGTTTTGAAAGTTAACCCCTGGACGAATACTAAACTGATCTAAAAACACTTCAAATCCATGGTGGGATAACTCATCAAATAGCTGCTCCGCAAGCTCCGACGTGTCTGATCTTTTATAACTAATAAATATTTTGAGATCCTCATCGCTGATGCCTAAAATCCCCAAAATCGAATGAGTAACTTCATGGATACTGTTCTCCCAAAAAGCGCACTGCAGCTTATTAAAAGGAGAAGGTAGATTAAAATGTGAGCCTTTTTTAAATACGGGCAACACTGTTTCTTTCCAAGGATATTTCTGAATTAAAGGTGATAAAGCGCTCTTTCCATCACCAACAATAATTAATAGTTTGGAATTATCCGGCACCTTAAGCGCCTGACATTTCCCGAAAGGTCGAGTCAACCCCTTGCATGATGTATCAGGTTCATTTACTTTATTTCCCCCTATGTATTGTAAGGTACGGATTAATTCTGACTTCAGACTATGTGCATTATCAATACAATCCTGGCTATCACAGTGGGCAATAGCAATGTACGCAGACTTGGGAGATGGAATGTTTTCCATTATTTCACAAGTGAAGTTGCCGTTTGGTTCTTGGATTTGAATGATGAGATTGGAATTCATAAAACATGGAGTTGAAGTTTATGGTTTAATTTAGCGAAGGAATGAGATAGATTAGTCTTTTGTGAATTTAAAATTAGGAAATGCTGACTCTTTGTTTTCGTATTGAATATCAAAACTAAGGTCATTTGTCTAATTTACAAAACAATTCAAATAAAATGATCCGAAAAGGCATTTATTTATCAGCAATACATTCAGCCAATTACAACATCCCCGCTCTTCTCTTAAATTTTATGCTTATCTCGTTAATAGCAAAAGGGTTATTTCATAAAGATTTATACCTTTAGGGCACCTGTTATTGTTTTATTCGATATGACCAAAATGCTTAACCGCTACAAGGTTTTCCTTTGCTATGCCCGTGAAGATCAACCCTTGATGGATGATTTTTGTGACCGCTTTCGCAACTATAACGAGGGCGATTGGGATATTTTATGCGACCGAAATGCCGCTAACGGCAATATGCACGAGGTATTTAAAAAATTCGCGAAGGAATGTGATGTTGCAGTACTTTTAGTTAACGCACGATTTTTAAACCCTAATAGTTATGCCAATCAATATGAGATGCCCGTATTAATTGAAAGGCAAAAAGCAAATGAAGTTATAATAGTGGGCGTTCGAATTTCCAATGTTTCTGACTTGGATCAATGGAACGCAAAAGGAGATGTTTTCTTTGTACAAGTAACTAATAATGACCTCCCTTTCACGCGGGATAAAAAACGAGATGATAGGGCATATCACCAAGCATTTGCTGTATATGAACAAATCGCAGAGCAAGATCGGAACGATTTTCATGATCGGCTAAGAGGATGGATTAAGAAATGCCTTTATAACAGATCTTTGATCCAAGCCCATTTTTTAAATACCCCTTCTGAAAAACCCGAAAACAAATTTGAGTTTCGCCCTTTTGACAAAACAGAATTTATACTCAGAAACCTTTCAGGTTTTTACCATCAAATTGAAAAAACATTGAGCATGAACAACGATTTTTGGAGAGGCAATCCTCCTTCAAACCAAGATTGGGACAAACCTTCTAGTGGGATTTTTTTCGGACGACACTATACTTGTTTGGCAAAAATCCATGAAGAATTAGAAGCCTTGTCTCCAAATGAGGCTTTTTTCACAGATAGATTACATCGCTATTTGCCTAAAATAGAGGAGTCGGTGAGTGATTGTCGTTTACTGATCGAAGTTAGTGATGTCGGTGAATTGCCTCTGTACTCCTCTTTGTTCGAGGCGGAACGGTATATCAAAAAATCTCAAAAAAACCTGTTGCTTAAAAGCGATAAGCGTGCAACAGAGGAACTTAAAAATCTAAATTTTCCAACGTTGAAACACCATCTTCTACAATTGATAAAAAGACTTGAAGAATTGAAAAATGATTTTGAAAATATGAATCTGACATCCTAGTTGTTAAAACACAAGAAACAGTCTGGAAAACAGTAGTGATAAAATAATAGACCACAGTAGTGCCTTACAGGATTTTTCTACTCGTCTCCGAGCATTCGGTGATGAGCATGTTCGTGTATTGCCTACTGACATCGAACCAGAAGTCGTAATTGCAATTCAATTACTTTGCCATGAGATCCATATTTATCTCATTGACCATAATCCAATGATTGATTCAGAAAACAAAGAGGCCTTTTATTCTATTTACGAACGTTGCAATGCATTGGTTAACAAGATCAAATATGATCAGAACTCAACAAGGGAGTATTTTAACTATTTGCGTTTGCTGATTGACGATTTGACTCGTATATGGCTTGGCATACTACCGCTAATGGTAATAGCAAATGAGATGATGATCAAATATTAGCAATTCCTACACCTTAGTTATTATAAAAGGCAAGATATATAATTTCTCTTAGCATAATTTTCCACCAAATGGCAGAAAATAGACAGATTTATTTTTTCTTGTTTTAAATCCTTGGACAGGTCGGCGGTGATCAATGAAGTAATCAGGCTTCGAAACTCGTCTTCTAATTTTTTCCTGTCGGCTTTATTAGTAAGATTAAAGTTGGAAACGGCATTCGAGCGGTTGGTAAAAAAACGCTTAAGTCCATGCCAGTTCGGCAACCAATCAGTATGTAACAAATTAATCTGGCTTTGTAACACTTGCTCTTCTACCCCATGCTTTGGATTATTGGAGGCAAGGTTGCGGTACATATTTGCCAGACTGTAGATGTACAGACCTTTAGAACTCCGATCTAAATCATTATCAAGGCAGGACAACGCCTCTTCCACCAGTAAAATGCACATTCTCACATCTAACGATGAACTAAGGTTGGAGGGAATGAGCGCCAGACAGAGGCGCCAGGCAGAAAAAGTTAAATAATCATTTTCCTTTTCATATTTTTCTGCTTTCGCCCGATATTCAGACGATTCAACATCCTCTTGGTTAGATAATTCTATTCTTCGTTCTTCCAGAAAGTTGGAATAAACAAACTCCTTCTCCACAACATCCAGTAATTTGGCAAGAGTTCCGTTGAATTTCTCAGGCACGTATTCCATGAGCAGATGTTTGAGCGCCTTTACATGCAGATTCCTCGAAACGGAGGTTGATGCCGGTTGACGCAGCCCTTTAAGACAGTTCAGGAATGCTTCCGAGTTCTCCATTTTTTGTTCCATATCCCGGTAATGCCGGTGTTTAATGTTAGAAAAAAAGCCTTGAAATACGTCTTCTTGCCTGAATTTAGCCAACTGAATTATCGATCCTGCAGTCCATTTTACCCCTCCCCACAAATGGCCTTTTTCGCACCATGCCAAAGAACCTTGCGTGTGACTCACAACTCTCCTGTCCATTTTAAGCATTGGCATTTCGTCCATATCAGGGGTAATTGTTCCAATATACTCAACTCCACCATAGCAACGTACAGTCAATGCGTTGCCATGGTTAGTACAGTTGCAAATTTGCGGCTCGGTTTCCGTTGTGAAGACGGATTTGGGGAAATAAGGTTGTTTTTCTTTTTCAATCAATAAATAAAGATATGAATTGCCTCCGTGACAAACAAGTTCCTGATCGCCAGTATCGCGTAATTTAAATACTGAATGATCAATATCGCCATTTTCGTCGCGATAACAAAATAAATATGCGCTAGCAATGAAGCCTTCTCTGTTTTTTAAATGAACAAGATAGGCAGTATACGTTGCAACAGGTTTTCCATTTTCAATTTTGTTAATAAAAACAAGTCTGGAGTCAACGGTTGGGCTCTTTTTCGGCGGGCCTGGCAAATTTCCTTCTTTTGCTTTTTGTATACTGGATATAGTTTCATGAAGTTTATTGCCAATTATTCCATATACAACGGATTTGTTTTTCCATTCGTTAATCGGTGTCAACTGCTGACTATTTTTATCTTTGGGTAAAGAAGTGTTTTTGGAAATACGTTTATCCTTATCCCAAAAACAAGATCTAACCAAAATAGGTACTACAACGCACTCCCCCCTTTGCTCCCGCTCAAAGATAATTGGGAGTTCTTCTTTAGTAATAAAAGTAGAGTCGAGAAACTCGGGACTCAATAAGAGCAAAACCAAGTCTGCTGTCCGGAGGTATTTTTTTACTTCTTCCTCCCAATGATCACCCGAAAGGATTTGGGAATCATCCCAGATTTTAATTTCAGATGCTCGTTCAAACACGCTGAGATGTGTTCGAATCTTTTGGAACACAAAACGATCCTGTATGTTATTGGCATATGAAATAAAAACTTTAATAAAGGATTTAATTAGATTAGGTGGTGCAGGCTTAATTGGTAATGATAGATTGACATCTATAGAATCATTCGTTCCGGCAGTCATTCTCTGTAACACCATTTCCCATCGCTCCGGCAACACAAAATCCCCTCTCCGCTCCGGCCGATCCAACCGTTTCACCACCGGGATAAGTTGTCGCAATGTTTCCTCGTCTGGTTCGGCATTGGTTCTGACTTTCAACAAGGCGAGGTTGATCTGATGCTCCGCCCAGGCCACACTATTTTCAGGCGGCGGATTTTTTTCTAACAAATCAAGCAAGTGTTCTAAAACCAACCGGTGGCGTTCCGGATGCCGGTGTTCCAAATACTCCACTAATTCATCCCGAGCTTCCAGCGGAATCCGGCCATTAGTAAACCAGGGAAGACGCGACAAAGCCAACAAATTTTCAGCGGTCACCAAGTTTTGGCCCAGTGACTCAGACAACAAGCGACCGAATCGCAAGGTAAGGGCGAAATGTAGCGCCGGGTAAACGGCACAAGCTGCAATCCAGCACAACATTCCGGTATCGTAGTGCCTGCGCAGAGCGCGTACGAACGGCTCTTCCAATACAATCGGCTGCGCTTCGATAAGCAACCGAATGTAATCTGGCAAAAATTCGTACTGTACCGCGCGGCTACCCGGTGATTCGGCCACATATTGCAAACTTTCTATCAATGCGGGTAGCAGGGTAAATAACTTGCCCAAGAGTTTTTCCTTGCGGCCCCATTGTTCGCGCGGCGTGGGCGTAAGCAGCACCCGTGTAGACCAGGCGTACAAGGGCCTTGTCCAGTCGGCCAGCACGCCCGTGCGCGAACTGATGAGCCGGTAGCCGGAGCCAAGCACCAGGAGCCTTGCGTTGGGATAGCGATAGCGCAGCTCGTGCAGATTCAATCCTGCCGGGTAGCGTTCGTTGCGGCTGATGCGCAGATCCCCGTCGTAGAAAAACCGTTCCACGAATACCTCGTTGGCGCGAAGTGTTTGGAAAAAGTAATCGAACAGCCCGGCGCGGTGGTCGTTTGGGGAGAAACGTTCCACCAAAAGCAAGTATTCCGGGGGGCGGGTGCGTTGCCGGTACAGAAATGCCGGCATACCGGCTTGCCGAATGGTAGCCTGTATGGTAGCCGGCATATCCAACGCTGCGTGTTCCGCCAATTCACGGCGGCGCAGTTGTAAAGCCATGCGCCGGAATCCCTGTCCGGTATCTATTTCGACCGAATTATCGTCTGTAGCGATATTCCAGGTAAAAGGCGGATCAATGCATTCATCGAGTTGAACCACCAGCGAGCGGCGCTCGCTTTGTTGAGGTACTTTCGACGTCGCGGAAGGGGGAGGGAGTACATCCGGTGTAGATGGCGTAGGCGACTTTTCCGTTATATTGGAGCGACCGGAGTCGTTATTATTGGAAGGCGAGACCTCCTCCATTGTGTCTAATTCAGGCGCCAATTGCCCGACCAAATCATTGAAATGCTCCTGCTGAAGCGCATCGCTAGCAAAGACAGGGCAGAGCAGGTGCTGGAGTGTTGCTGTGTCGCAGTCGGATGGCAACATCATCCACAAGCGTTGAAGCCGGATGTATCGGTCCGGGCCAAAAGCGCCGTGCGCCGTTTCCCATTGGGACAACAGAAGCGCCAGCAGGCGGTGGTTCCGTATGGTTGCAGCGGCCGGTTGCATGCTTAATTAGAAGTGAGCCGCTCCAGGTCTTCCTTGCTTTTGGCGAGTACGCCGTAGGAGATATGCAGTAGTTTTTGCGCTTCTCCGGTCAGTTTCGACACATCCTTCAGCTTTTGTACCGGGAATTGGAGTTTGGGCAACAAATTGGCCCAGGCAATGAGTTCAGCCGTTGCAGGATTTTTACCAAGCCCTTTTTTCCGGATGTCCAGAAAATGTTGGATCAATACATCCAGGTCGTTCTTTTTCAATCCGGTCAGGCCTTTCACTTGCAGGATTTCGAGTAACTTCTTTTCGTCCGGGAATTTGATGTGGTGATATACCACCCGGCGTAAAAAAGCGGCGGGCAGGTCTTTTTCCGAATTGGACGTAATGATAATAACCGGCCGTAAATGCGCCGGGCATTTCCATTGCCGGGACTGGTCGCCCGGCATTTCCGTCACTTCGAAATTCAAATCTTCTATGGCCGCCAACAGGTCGTTGGGCAGGTCGCGGGGCGCCTTGTCGATTTCGTCAATCAGCACCACGCTACGTTTTCCATTGGCTTTGCCTTCACTCTCATTGGCCAATTGTATGGCCTTACCCAATGCCTCATAGCGGATAAAATACTTATCCTCCAATTGTTTGAGCGACGTAAGCCGGTCATTGGCCGGGTTTTGTGCCCATTGAAAATGCCCCAAGGCGTCGTAGGTATAAAACAGGTCTTTTTTGACGGAGCTGGTCTGGGCGTTGAACACGAAAGGTCCCTCCAGCCCGAAGCTCTGCGCTATGTGATAGGCCAAGCGGGTTTTGCCGGTTCCCGGTTCTCCGGTGAGCAGGAGTGGTTGACCCAAAGCCAGCGCTACGTTTACCGCCGCAGACAGCTCCGGAGACGGGAGATAAACTTCTTCTTCAGTGGTAGGTATTGCAAAATCTGGCAGTTCGACAGGCCCATTTTCGGGCGGATAGAGATAAAAGTTCGAGGTACTCATGCTGCGGGACGTTGGTTCTTGAGTTGAAGTATATGGTTGTAAACCTGGCGTTGCATCATTTCCAGACGCTGCATATTAAAGACGTGGCTGGCATCGTACACGACTCGTTCAGAATCTTCCAATTCGTCTATCAATGCCTCGATTATCCGGCGTACCAAAGTATCCAGCGGCTGGTTTATTTTACGTCGGTCGATAATAGATTTCAGCCACACGATTAGGGCTTGTTCTTCCACCAGGCGAAACAAATTGATCTGTTTAATATGTGGTGGCGCTGTGCATGAAGCCTCCTCCACGGCAATACGCGCTATTCTTTGCAGGCGGTGAACACACCTTGCCCCTGCATCCTCGTAATACTCGTGTAGTTTTTCAAATTCGAGCATAAAAAACAAAACGAATTTATGGCAACCCGGCGGCAATGTTGAAAACCGTTCGATGATGTATTGCAGATGCTGTTCTAAACTGGTCGTATTAGTCCAGTCCTGCTCCCTTACCGTACAAAAAAACGGAATCCGCTTGTGGCAACTGGTAAAATCGCCGGACTGGCTGATAAAATCGGTGAAATCGACATGATTCAGCGAAAAGGCTTCCCTGACAGATTTCCAAAAATGAATCCAGGTCTCCTCCGGGCGGCGTTCAACCTTGAGGTAATGAACGAATATCTCGTCCGGGTTCTCCGAAGAAACCGGGTATGTTTTAAAAATATCGTCGCATTGATATACCAACCGCTTCGCCACACTTTCCGGATTTTGAGTTTCGCAGGCACTTATGAAATATACCAGGTTGCGGTCATCATTTTCCTTTTCAGAAAAGTCGGCTAGTAAGGTATTTGTAAAATCTTCGTCGCGATCGCAATCAACAGTTCGTACTAAACCCCAGTCTTCATATAGGAGTGGAATGTCTTGCCAAATAGTTGCCAAAGTAGGGGGGCTAAATGACGTATGGTGATTGTCCTGTCCTCCTGCTACGCTTGATTTTCTGGAATGTAATGGTGCGATAATTTCCCTAATTTTAATATTGACAATTTCTAAAGCTTTTGCTTCTAGTTCCCAATATTCGACTGGCATTAAAGGTTCGTTTACCTTTTTGGGAATTATTGCATTTTCAGAAATTCTTTTTTCGTCTTCCCAAGAACAGTATCGAAGGTAAATTGGAATTACCGGACAATGTGTTGGATGCTCTTTCTCAAAGATAAGAGGCAATTCTTTATCATAAATATATTGAGACATGAGAAAATCGGGACTCAGCAGCAGTAAAAACATATCTGCCCGTTCAATTTCGGACTTGATCTTTTCGTGTAAATGTTCCCCTCCTCGTAGCTTGGAATCGTCCCAAATTTCTATCTTTCCTTCCTTTATAAGTAGATGAAGGTGGCCTATAATTTTCTCAAGCAAATTGCGATCACCAGGCACATTCGCATAAGAAATAAAAATATTGATTGGATTTACCGAGGGCATTATGGCAGAAAAAATGATGTTATTGGGTGTAAACTTTGCAAAGATAAAAAAGGGAATTCTGCAAAGAAGATAAAAAAGTGTGCCAAGATACCTGACTTCCCTCGAAATTATGTTTGGTTGGTTAGACTAACTTCCAGATAAGGGGTAATTATCCGCCCGAGAGCATCCTACTCTGGCTTCGAAAATAGACAGCACTCCTTTCTGGTTTCACTTTGTAAAAAATCGCTACAAATACGCGTAAGTGCAGTGATTTTTTACAATTCTCAATTAGCCATCCACCACTACGGATTCCCCCTCGGATTCTCCCCATGCTTCTCCCGGTAAGCATCTATATATTCCTGCTCAATCCGCTCAGCTTCCCGTCGTCCGGGAATATTAAACAACAAAATGCGGGCAACAAACTTGATAAATCCGGCGGCCAGATTCAGAAAATTGACCTGAGACCGCATGCGTTTAGATGTGCCGTCAGGACCGATTGGTCCGGCGCTGATACCATATTTAAAGAGGTCATTTGTCTTATCCTCGTAAATGCCGTACAGGTGGTGCTGCCGGTCGTTTTCTTTGGAATTACCGTGTTTGGACATATCAGGAAAGCTGGAATTTCCGGCCGGTTTCTACCCAGCCATCCTCATTTGCGTAGGTTTCGATGTTGTAAGGCGGAACGTAATCCCAATCCCGGCCTGTTTTGCGTTCGTATGCGTTCGCGGCTACATAAAGCAGCGGTTCAAAATCCATATCCTTCGGCATCATCTCCGGCTGTTGCAACACTTGCTCATAATATTTCCGGCCATTGGCCACGACACAACAACGCGCGTACAGAAAGACATCCACGGAAAAATAGCTATCCGGCTTGAATGCGCTTTCGCCGATATGCAGGGCATATTTTAAAGCATCGAGGGCGTACAGCTTTTGAGACAAAATATCGGCAAAGTCGTAAATCTGCCGGATTGGGCCGGCAGCTAATGCGGCGATCAAAGGCTCCACCACGGCATCATCGTCGCCCTCTTTGCTCCAGTCGAGCAAGGCGATCAAATCCCAGAATTGATCTTCGGTTAACAAGCCATCAGGTTCAGGTTCGGCGAGCGAAATCTGGACTTCCGCATTCGGGTACTTTTCCTGCAAATCACGCAGCGCATCCTGGGTAACATTGCGGAGTGGGAGTTTTATGACGTTGGTCATGTAATAAGCAATTTATGCATAAAAATACGGATTCAGTGCAAATCAGTGCCTGGAAATTCCAGGAAGGTCAAAGTTTTCAAACTTCGTTTTCCATCGAAAGTGCCCGGTTTATTGGTTCCATGATCTCCCAGATTTGCCGGTGAATTTCTTGGAAATCAATCTCACCGAGCTTGGATTTTTGCAAAAACACTTTCCATTGCTGCTGCCGGTTTACGTTCTCGCCAAAATCAACGGTGAAAAGTGGGTGCGCTATGGGATATTTCGTCTGGCGTGTTTGAAATGTTTCCTTTACCGCACTTTTCAACGTCTCAGGGTCGTATCGTCCCGGCTGAAGTAAACGTGACAGGTCGTAAAAGTCTTTCATTCGACTATTGATCTCGGACAAGGCGATCATCGCATGAAATTTTTCCGCAATGACCGATTCGATCGAATAGCATAAAAGCTCAGGCGCCGGCAAATCCAAGATGATCGGGAAAATCATATGAACGGGTCTCGGTACAATTTTATCGCCGAACCCAATATCTACTTGTATTTTCTCCCGAATTTGTCCGAGTTGCACGGATAGCAATAGGCGTGTTCCACGGTAATCCCCCTCTTTTACGATTTCAGAAACTTCAATTTTGTCTTTTTCAAAAATGACTCCGTCGGCTTCACAAACAATTTCACAAATTTCCTGAAAAACGGTTCCCAAATGTTCCGGCGTATTTGAAATCCGTCGGCCGAGCAAATCGAGGTCTTTGGTCGGCCGGGCCGTCAAACCCTCCATCGCATAGAAAAGCGTACCGCCTTTCAGGCAAAAATTTTCTGAAAAACGCGATTGGGCCAGGCGGTATAACAGGCGTTCGTGTAAAAACCGCATGACAATTTGTTGAAAACGAACATTTTCCCGATTGGCGACCACAGTCAGTTTCGCCCGAACGGATGCTGCGTAGTTTTTCATAGGTAACCTTCCAGATAAGGGCTGATTATTTTTTCCACCCGGAGCGCCCGGGCATAACTCAAAAGCCTGGAAATATCTTTGTCAGGTCGGTTCAAGTAGTTTTTGATGGCTTCAAGCATCGTGTCTTTCCCGGTTTTGTTGCGGAATTTTACCAAATCACAAACGGTTCGTTCGACGTCAAACACCTTGACCTCCACGCCACCGATTTTGGTGTGTTGTACGCCCATTTCCATCAATGGAGCCGACCAGTAGTAAATTTTAACGTTCTCCCCGAGTGGCAAAGTCACTTTCGCCGTGCGCACAACGGCAACATGGTGCTGCCAGGGTTGATACGTCGTCAATCCATGAAACTCAGCAGCGGAATGCAGACAAAACACGCCGTTCGGAATCATTCGGGCAATTTCCGGCAGGTCGCTTTCCCAGGAGGCTATGTCCTCCCAACGATACAAGCCCCGGCTCACTTGTTTGATGGTGCCGGCCTGAATCAGTTTTGTCAAATAGGAAAAGTGGATGCCTTTGGACAGAACATCGCCCGCCCGGGCATATCCTGCCCCGGCTTCAAAAATGGACCGGATTGCTTCGTGCTGTTTCATTTTGTAAAAAGTCACTGCAAATATACATAAGTGCAGTGATTTTTTACAAAATTATTTGAATCCTTCCGCATTTTTAAGCCACCAATACCAAACCATCCCAATCACCATCCCCAATACCAACCAATAAAAAACAATCGGTCTCATATCTCCGCATTTTTAAGGGTTAACGGATATCGTTTCCAGAAATCGCCCAGCGTCAGCACAAAAAACAGGCTCCGTTCATTGCGCCAGGTCACGGCCAATGCGGACAGTAACACCTGTTCCGGCGACACGTTCGGGTACTGATGCCGGATTTTCCCGATATACTCCAGCGTTTTGTCGTAGCCGGACGCGCTCAGCCAGCCAGGGCGGTGATCGGTTTGTAGCCGCATTATGGTGTCGCGTTCGGTGGCCAGGCGGCGAAGTTCGGTTTGGAGTTCCATCTTTTGCAGTTTGAGCGCGCGGATAACGGCTTCCTGTTGTGCTGCATCGGAAGAGGGGTCCGCATTTTCCGTCGGTTGCCCCGCATTTGAAACCTTCTCCACCCGAAGCGCCTGATTCTCCGCTTCCAGTTGATATAGCCGCATTTTCAGGTCGTTAACGTCAACGTGGACGTTATCGCGCCGCATGAGCAGCGTTTCGATGTAAGCGGAGAGGGTTTGGCCTTCCTGCCGGGCCTCGATTTCCAACTGCTCGCGGAGTTCGGTACTCATGCGGCAACCGACGGTTATTTTGGGTGTGTATTCTGGGTACATGTCCGGATTTGCGGTGGGTGAACGTTTGCGTTTACACAAAGATATTCCCGCATTTAGCGCCCCGTACAAACTTTCCGCATTACGGCAGCATCAGCCGTATTGCTCCCGCATTTGACGGGCTATTTCCGGCGGAAAAACGTGCAGGGTTTTGAAAATCGCCGCATTGATACCAAAACGGTCGGGAAATCGCCGGATACTTTCGCGAAGGGAGCGATAGGAGCCGTCGGCGGATTCGATGATCTGGCGTTTACTTTGAACAGGGGTGTCATTGCCCGGAAATCCGAGCCGGAGCAGGATGGCCAGGGCTAAATGCGGCGGCAATTTGCGGCGCCGGGCGTATTGTGTTGGGGTGATCAAATCCGGGCAGAACAGGGCGATCCATTTGGCAAAGGTTTTCGGGTCGATGCCGTAGAGCCGGTGGAGCGTCCGTTTTTCAAGGGGTTTGCGCCAGGCGAAACGGACGTACCTGGATAGGAGAAGCAATGCGAGGAGTAGTACCGCGATTTCGGGAAACGTAAACGTGATTAGGGAGTGGTTTTTCATAAATCGGTGGGTAGCCGGTTTTGCATTCCTACGTCCTACAAGCAGGCTGCTTTTTAGAGTAGCACTTTGTTTTTCAATGATTTACCGTGTAGGTTTTTCTGTCGACTGGATTATTTTGTAGGAAAAGTCATTCCCTTCCACTAAGGCGTCTCTTCCAATGATTTCCTACGGAATGATGCACAAATCCTACGAAGTCCTACACGTGGACGAATCATAAAATGCTGATTTACAGAATAAAAAAGAATTATTTTTGAGATTTGTAGGACGGTAGGACTTGGTTTATAAGTGTTTCTAAAAATGGACAGGATCAACAGGACTTGCAGGATTAAGGACCTTGAATTGTCTACTCAAAATCTTGCAAATCCTGTTGATCCTGTCTGTTTCCCTTCAAATCAATATTCAGTCCCTTAAAGCGAAACACCAGGCCGCTTGTCACCGTATCCGCAAAACGCCAGGAATCCACGGCGCCGAGATAGGCCAGGGAACTTTTCAGGTAATGTTCGAGGGTAATCTTGGCCAGGCCCTCCCGTCCATACGTACGACGGGAAGCCTCCAGATATGCCGGCAGTACCTTTTTAATCCGGATACACAGCAAGCGCTCGGCCGGCTGAAAGGCCATTTCCTGTTTGTCGCCGTTCGGCACCCGCACCGTGACACTTTGCCGTTCTTCCACGCAGAAATCCCGGCCGCTTTGCAGGATATTTTGCTCCACCAAATGCTCGAAGATTTCCCAAAACTGCGCTGTATCGTCGGTGCCCGAAAGCATTTGCTGGTGGGTTTTGATGGCAGTCAGAACGGCCTCTTCTGCGTGTTTGAGGAATGACAAGGGGAGCCCGATGTCCGTGGCGATGAGGTGCGCGATAGTCAGCAATATCACGTAGTTGTTGACCAGACGCTCTTCTGTTTCATCTTCCTGTTTATCCAGATGCAACTGCGTTTTTACCGCGTGTTGGATGGCCGGAAATTCGCCGGCGAAATACTTTTCCACTTTCGGATGCAAGCCGGCTATTTGCGACGTAAGATAAGATAGCCCGCCCTGTTGTTCCATGGCCTTCAACTCGCGAAAACGCTGGCCTTCCTCCTGCGTAAACCGCGTTTTAGCCGTGCGTTGCAGGATGGTGCGCATCAGCAAAGCCACATCCGCGGTGGGCAGGTCTTGGCCGGTGATATAGGCGCCGGAGTAGGTAGCGGTTTCGTTGGTGGCGTTGTCGTTGGTGTACTGGCCGCGCACATAGCCGGCGCCATCATACAGGCCTTTCAGTACTTCCACCCGGCTGCTCAGAATGGTGTTTTTGTACTCGTCGAACCAAATAATACTGTTGGCAAATTTGGAGGCCTTGCGCCCCAAACCCACGTTGGTGCCGGAACTTAGCATAAACTGTTTTTGCGGCTTGCCATACAGGTGGCTCACCGACCAGGCCATCTGCGATTTACCGGTACCTCGCGGCCCAAACGCAAAAAGCAAGGGGAAATACCGGAACTCCTTGAACACCACATCCCGGAAAATGGAGGCCAGGTAATACAGGCATAGCATAGTCCCGTTCTGGTTTTCCCGGTACACCTCCATGATTTTCTCGCACCACTGGGCAATAGTGACCTCGCCTTTCTCATACCGGAAATTGCGCTCCTCTTCACAGCCGGCGCTGCCGTTCAGGCCTGAATGTGCCGGCAGGTAAAACCATTGCCCGTCCAGTTGCACCATTCCGTCCTCATTGACCGGAAAGAACTGGTCGCCCAACGCGATCCCATTCGACCAAGCCCAGAACCGGTATTTTTCCTGCCAGCCCAACAGGTCGATTTCCTGGCAAACCGGCAGGCCCGCAAACACGTTTTCTTTGATGGCCGACAAATCGGCTTTGCGGCCGTGAAACACATAGTTGCCGCATTGTTCCACGACCTGTTGAAACGAATCCACCGAAATCAAACTGTTTCCGGTAAAGCGGGCGATACAGGTTTCGCCAAATTCATTCTCCAGCCGGAACAAGCGCTGGGCGCCATGTTTGGTATTGATCTGGTACAGCGGGTGAAGGACGAAGTTGGATAACTTGGCAGGCCTGGCCTTTTTATCCTTCCGAAAATAGCAGCAGCCCGCTTCAAAATACCCCAAACTGTCGAAATTGTCCGGATTGTCCGGCGGCATTTCCGGCTCCTGCCGTTTATCAGCCCCGCCGGTTATTTCCTCCCGGAAAGGACTTTTAGCGGAAGCGTCCGTCAATTGTCCTACCCGTACGTTCAACAACTTTGAAACTGTTTTTGCCCATTGGTTTTTTAGGGCATCAAACGGTGTCTCGGTCAAAAGTTGGTGCAATTCTGCCACCAGTTTTTGTTTGGCCAAGCCGTCATTGCCGGTCTGTTTGAACCGGTAGTTCGCCAGCCAGATCAGGGCATCGGTGCAGTGCTCCTGCCAATGTTGCTGTAATTGTTCCGCACTGTTTTTCCGCAGGTATGAATCTGGATCATCGCCATCCGGCAGCGGACACACCCGGACAAACAATCCCTCTTTTTCCAAAACAGGATACGCCTTGCACATCGCCTCAGCGCCCGCATTATCGCCGTCAAATAGCAGCGTAACACGCTCGGTATGTTTGCGAAGTAGTTTGGCTTGCACCGGCGTAAACGCGGTGCCACAAACGGCCACCGCATTTTTAAAACCGTGTTCCCAAAGGGTCAGTACGTCGAAATAACCTTCGACCAGGATGATCTCCTTTTTTTGTCGGATTTCAGCGCTGTTTTCATGCAAACCGAACAGCAGTTCGCCTTTTTTAAAAATGGCGCTATCCGCGCTGTTCAGGTATTTCGGCCGGCGCTCCTGCTCGTCTGACAGCCGACGGCCGGCAAATCCGGCGATTTTCCCGTGGTGGGTGCGGATGGAAAAAATGATGCGTTGCCGGAAGAAATCGCGTAAGCCGCCGTTTTCCGCTGTTTTCAGCAAACCCAGTTCGAGCAGAATTTCTTCATCCAGGTGCTCAATCTTGAATTTTTGTACCAGACAGTTGGCGCCCGTCGTCGCAATGACCTGAAAATGGCGGACGGTCTCTGGCTGAAACGAACGCTGGCCGAGTAAGACTTCCTGCCCTTGCGATGGGGTAACTTGCAACCCCTGCCAGAGTTCGTGCACCTGAGCATTGGTCAGATAAAGCCGCTCTTTTTGCTGGTAGGTTTGGAGGTCTTCTCCGCGAATGGCAGTCTGTTCCAGCGGCAGGTTAAATTCCCTGGCAAGGGCCTCCACCGTTTCCGGAAATGTTTTGCCGGTGATTTCCTGTTCAAAGGTGAAGACGTCCCCGGATTTGCCGCAGCCGAAGCATTTGAACAGGCCCAGCGAAGGCGTGACGGTAAATGAGGCCGTATTTTCGGTATGAAAAGGACAGAGGCCGGTGTAACGGGAACCCTGGGGCTTCAGGTTAACGTGCCGGGCGATGACGTTAACGATATCAAGTTCGGATTTTAGGTTTTCCAGATTTAGAATCATAGGTCGGGGTTTGTTTTTTGTGGGTAAAATTGATGGTTTTCGGGTCAGAGGCGTCAACGTGAACCTGGATACCCAGTTGACTGAGTTTTTGAACCAACTCCTCCGTCTTGTCCAAATTCTTCTGCCGGGTTCTTTCGCTGGAATGTTCCTGGTGCGCCCTTTTCCAACACTGGCGGATGCGCTGTTTCAGGTAATTGACGGGAATATCCCGGTCTGCATACGCACTGCCCGCCTCCCGCATTGCTTGGGCCATTAATTGCGTCCTGTAGGCATAGATTTCCAAAAACACCAGCAACGCCAGGGTGAGCAATTCCGACCAGCCGCCCAGGTGGCTGAGCCAGGTCAATACCTGTTCCAGGCGGGTTTGTAGCCGTAGTTTGTATTGATCGTCCTGCTGTTTTTCCGTTTTCTGTGATTCGGCGTTCACAGTTTCCATCCGGGTGATTTCAGTCTGAAATGCCAGGAACAAGCGGGCAGCCGTGCGCGGCGACGAGCGGTCGATGGCCTGCCGGTATACGGAGTCGCGGGCCACGCGCAGGGCTTCTATATCCGGATTGGTTCGCTGGTGCAAAGTATCGGTTGTGACTTCAATAGCGGGCCTGGAAAAAGACAACCGCAGGCCTTCTATTCCGCCTTGCGTGGACAACCAGTAGCTCCCTGCAAACCAGGCTCCTGCCACCGGAATAAGCAGCACCAGCGCCAACCGGTACAACATACCTTCCTGCCACCAACCCCGGATCAATACACGCAGGGTGTAGGCGCCGAAAAAGTATTTCCCGGCTTCAAAAAGCGCTGCAAATGCCAATGCGCCGGCCATGGCATACTCTTTCTGGCCAATCAATTCCTGCAAGGTCGCCGAAGCAAACAAAAAACCGTTGCCAGCCGACCAGGTCAGCAACACTACGACGAGCATCCGGATAAAATACACCAGCGGGCGCAGGCGCCGTTTTAGCATAATATCCGGATGCGGACCGATAGGGGCGGTTCCATTTGGGGCAAAGGTTTGGCCATTCAGGGACTGCCCGTTGATAGCCGGGACAGCCCTGAAAACAGAAATCAACTTCATGTTTCAGGAATTAAAATGATTCGATTTGCATTCCGTCCAGTTCAACCCCACCCGGCACCTCCCCAACTGGGAGGGGAGACGTAGAGTACTCTGCGGCGTACTCTACGATGTTTGTCGCGGCTCCCTTCCCAGTTGGGGAGGGGCGGGGGTGGGATTTACCGGAATGCTGTGCGTTTATTTTGTTCCATCAGACCAATAATGCTTTCCCGGTTGTAAAAGACCTTGTTGTTGATCTTCGTGAACTCCAGCAGCCCTTTGTTCCGCATCTTCCACAAGGTGGTGGCCTTTTTGCCGGTCAGTTCCTGCACTTCTTTTTCGGTCATCCACTTGCCGAGGGATTGTTGGGGTTTCAGTTCCTTGTCTTCGATGACGGCCAGTATGCGGTCCAGTTTTACGTTTAGGTTGTGGTAATCAGTTTCGCTGAGTAGTTTAAATGAGGTCTCTATGTTTGCGATTGGTTGAGGTTAAACCATGTTGTTTCAGGTCAATGGGGCAAAGATGGAGGGGAGTGAAAGAAGGGGATTTCGGATGTTTGGGGTAGTTCGGGATTGACTTGCCTTGTTTTGGAATGTTTGCGAAAGTTCAATTAACCCAACTTCTCATTCAACCGCTTCGTAATCTTCATCTTGTACTTATTCGTCATCCGCGCATAAATCGCCGTCGTTTTTGACGAGGTATGCCCCAGGTAGGCTTGCACCGCTTCCAGGGGCACGTCGTTTTCCAGGAGCACGGTGGTAGCGAACGTATGCCGGGCCACATGATGGGTCAGTTTCTTTTTCACGTTGGCGAAATCGGCGATGATCTTGAGGTAGGCGTTTACCTTCTGGTTGACGAAGGAGGGAATGATCCTCCCGGTCACCTCGCGTAAGTGCTCGTATTTGTGGTAAAGTTCCAGAGCCGGCTTGAGCAGGGGAATGGCCAGCGGCTCTTCGGTTTTCTTTTGCGTCAGGTAAATCCACAGGTGGCCATCTTCGTCGGCGCGGATGTGTTGATGGCGCAAATCCTGGGCGTCGGTGAAGCGCAGGCCGGTGTAGCAGGAAAAGAGGAAAATGTCGCGGACCTTGTCCAGGCTCAGGTTTTCGAATTTCAGTTCGCGGATGCGCTGGAGTTCCTCTTTGGTCAGGTGGTCGCGGTGGACCGTTTTATTTTTCAGTTTGAATTCGGTATAGGGATGCGTGGCAAGGATACCGTCTTTCACGGCTTGCAAGAGGATGGTTTTGAACTTGGTGTGGTACTTGTTCGCCGTATTACGGGCCATGGGCTGGCCTGTCTGCTCCGCAGGTGTGGTTACCAGGTAATAATCGAAGTCTTGCACCAATTTGTGGTCGACTTCCTGGACGGATATGTCCTTTTTCTTCAGGGTAGACAGAAAGGCTTGCACGTGCCCCAAAGTTGTTCGGTAATGTTGCAACGTCCCCGGCACGTATTCGCGGGTGAGCCTGCTGATGCGGCTGATGTACTCATTGAAATATTGTACCAAAGAAACCAGTGTTTCCTGCTCCGCTGCAGCCGGGTCTTTGCCCCGAAAAATATCCTTCAGAATTTTAGCCGACACCTCCCGGCCATCCATTTCCAATTGGCGTTTGGTTTGCCGGATGGTCTCCTCCACATGACTCAGGTATTCTTTCAAACGCGGGTCGCAAATGGGGCGTCGGCGGCCTCGTTTCACTTGTCGGTCTTGCAGTTCTCACCGGTGTACAACTTCGCTTTTTTGCGCTGGTAAGTGATCCGGCAGTACACCAGAAAGCCCCTGTGGGTGGGTGTAGCCTCCTTTTTCAGGTTAAAATGGATGCTTATATTGGCATAAATCACCAGTGAAACGCTCCTTTTAGTGGAACATTGATGATGCAAAGGTGCCGGAAAGGTGAAACAAAGTGAAGGGGGATAAAAAACAAAACCGCCGTAACACATCGACTTGAAGCGAGTTACGGCGGTTTAAAATAATTTCAGAGGTATCGAGCGGATTCGAACCGCTGTAGCAGGTTTTGCAGACCTGTGCCTAACCGCTCGGCCACGATACCGGATTTTCGTTTTGCCACCCGACCAAGTGCCTGGTGATGTCGAACGGGCGGCAAAGATAAGTTCTTTTTTTGCAAATCACACAAGGGGTACGGCAAAAGAAATTTTCATTCCGAATCATATGCGGCGGCCTAGGGAATCCGGAGAATCCTGTTCTATATTTGGCCGCCTTTACCAATGTTGTTTTTTAATTCCGCCTGACCAGCGCCGCAATTTTTCACTAAATCGTTAACGAAAAACGCATGGGCAACCAATTACACACCTTAGACTACGTCGTCTTCCTTACTTATTTCGTCATCGTATCGGGCTACGGCTACTGGATTTACCAGCGCAAAAAATCAGCAGTAACCAGCGCCAACGACTTCTTCCTGGCCGAAGGCGCCCTCACCTGGTGGGCCATCGGCGCCTCGTTGATCGCCTCCAATATCAGTGCCGAGCAATTTATTGGCATGTCCGGTTCGGGCTTCGCCATGGGCCTGGCCATCGCTTCCTACGAATGGATGGCAGCCGCCACCCTCATCGTGGTAGCCATCTTTTTCATGCCGGGCTATATTTCCAACAAGATCTTCACGATGCCCCAATTCCTGGAGAAGCGCTTCAGCCCGCTGGTTGCTACCATGATGGCGGTATTCTGGCTGCTGGTGTACGTGTTTGTCAACCTCACCTCTATCCTCTACCTCGGCGCCATTGCCGTGTCCACGATCTCCGGCTTTAGTTTCACCGCCTGCGCGCTGTTCCTGGCCGTGTTCGCTATCATCATCACACTGGGCGGCATGAAGGTGATCGGCTATACGGATGTGATCCAGGTCGCTATCCTGGTCCTCGGCGGCCTGGCTACTACCTACCTGGCGCTCAACCTCGTGGCCGATCAGTTCGGCGGCGGCGGCATGTGGGCCGGCCTGGCGCAACTCCGCCAACAGGCGCCGGAGCATTTCCACATGATCTTCGAC
Organism: Saprospiraceae bacterium; assembly: GCA_020847425.1. Lineage (GTDB taxonomy): Bacteria > Bacteroidota > Bacteroidia > Chitinophagales > Saprospiraceae > M3007. The sequence goes on along the minus strand of JADLCC010000041.1, from coordinate 16,267 downwards.
GAATCCAACCCCTACTACAAGGACCTGCCGGGTATGACGGTGCTCATCGGCGCCATGTGGATCGCCAACCTCAACTACTGGGGCTGCAACCAGTACATCACCCAGCGCGCCCTGGGCGCCAAAATCGAAACAGCCCGCAGCGGCCTGCTGTTCGCCTCCTTCCTCAAACTGCTCATGCCCATCATCGTAGTGTTGCCGGGTATCGCCGCCTATGTGCTGCACCAAAGAGGTATGTTTCAGGCTGAAATGGTAAACGCCGCCGGTGAACTGAAACCCGACCGCGCCTATCCCGTGCTGCTCAACCTGCTCGGCCCCGGCCTGAAAGGCTTGTCGTTTGCCGCCCTGACGGCCGCTATCGTCGCTTCGCTGGCCGGTAAAGCCAACTCCATCGCCACCATCTTTACCCTGGATATTTATCAGAAATTTTTCCTGAAAAAACCGGTGCCAACGGGGACAACCGCCCTCGACGTCGATCTGGTCAATGCCAGCCCCGACGAAAGCAACCTGGTCCGGATTGGCCGCTGGGCTATTATCGTGTCCATGCTGATCGCCATCCTCGTCGCCCCGCAACTGCAACGGCTCGAACAGGGCTTCCAGTTTATCCAGGATTTCACCGGCCTGATTTCGCCGGGTGTCGTCGCCATCTTCCTGCTCGGTTTCTTCTGGAAACGCGCTACGGCCAACGCCGCCCTGGTAGCCGCCTTGCTCACGATCCCCATGGGCCTGGGCATCAAAACCCTGATGCCCGATGTGCCTTTCCTCGACCGGATGGGCTGGGTCTTCCTGGTATTGGTGGGCATCATGGCCGCGATCAGCCTGGCCGATCCGAAAAGCAAAAACAACCCGAAAGCGATGTCCATCGATCCCGCACAGTTCCGCACCTCGCAGGGCTTTGCCATCGGCGCCATGCTGATCATCGGTGTGCTGGGCGCCCTGTACATCGTGTTCTGGTAGAGAAAATGTAAAATGTAAAATGTAAAATGTAAAAGTCAAAAGGGTGGAAACGGTGGGTGTGGGGCTGGTGGCCTTGTTTGTTTCAACTTGCTTACCCGCAAATACCCTTTTGACTTTTACATTTACTCGTATGAAAGCCTGCTGCTTGTTGCGGGCATCTCGGTGCCATTCGGATCATCGTGTTATGGTAGAGAAAATGTAAAATGTAAAATGTAAGATGTAAAAGTCAAAAGGGTTGAAACGGCGGGTGTGGGGCTGGTGGCGTTGTTTGTTTCAACTTGCTTACCCGCAAATACCCTTTTGACTTTTACATTTTACATCTTACATTTTACATTTACTCCTATGAAAACGCTACTTCCGTTCCTATTGCTTGTTGCGGGGCATCTCGCCGCACAACCCACCTGGTGCAACCCGCTGGATATCAATTACCAGTATAATTTCGAGCAACTCAACGACAACATTTCCTATCGCTCCGGGGCCGACCCGGTGATCATCCACCACAAAGGGGAATACTACCTGTTTGCCACCATCTCGGGCGGCTACTGGCATTCCAGCGACCTGCTCCACTGGCGGTACATCCGCCCCCTGCGCTGGCCGTTTGAAGACAACTGCGCGCCGGCCGCCTGGTCCATTGGCGATACCCTGCTGCTTTTCCAGTCGGCTGTCGATCCGCGGCCCATCCTGTATTCCACCAAACCGGAAACGGGCGAATTGCACTTTTACAACCGCTGGCTGCCGCGCCTGCCCGACGGCGTCATCGGCCCCTGGGACCCCGCCCTGTTTCACGACACCCGCAGCGGCCGCTGGTTTATGTACTTCGGCTCCTCCAACCTCTATCCGGTGTATGGCATCGAACTCGATCCCGCCAAACGCCTGGCCTACAAAGGCAAAGCCAAAGAACTGATCTACCTGCACCCCGCCGAACACGGCTGGGAACGCTTCGGCCCCAACCACACCGACACCATCAAACCCTTTGTGGAAGGCGCCTGGATGACCGAACACGGCGGCAAATACTACCTCCAGTACGGCGCGCCCGGCACCGAATACAACGTGTACGCCAACGGCACCTACGTGGCCGAAGATCCAATGGGCCCATTTACCTACGCGCCCTACAACCCCGTGTCCTACAAACCAGGCGGTTTCGTGGTGGGCGCCGGCCACGGCAACACGTTTCAGGACAAACACGGCAACTTCTGGAACACCGGCACCCCCTGGGTGGCCGTCAACTGGAACTTTGAACGCCGCATCGCTATGTTTCCCGCCGGTTTCGACGCCGATGGCCAGATGTTCAGCCACACCCGTTTCGGCGATTTTCCGCAGTATTTGCCGGATGGCAAATGGTCTTCGCCCGAGGACTTGTTTACTGGCTGGATGCTGCTGTCGTACCGCAAACCCGCCATGGCCTCTTCCACCCGCGATACCTTCAATGCCAGCCGGGTCACCGACGAAAACCCACGCAGCTACTGGGTGGCCGGCAGCGCCCGGCCGGGCGAGTGGCTCCAGGTCGATTTGCAGCGCAACTGCACCCTGCGGGCCCTGCAAATCAACTACACCGACTACCAGTCGGGGGTGTTTGCCAGCGACAGCAGCGTGTACACCCAGTTCCGGCTCTGGCACTCCACCGACGGCCTGCACTGGGATACCCTGGCCAACCAGTGGAACAGCCGCCGCGACCGGCCCAATGCCTACCTCGAATTGCCCCGGCCCGTCAAAGCCCGGTTTGTCCGCTTCGAGCACCGCTACGTGGGCGCCCGCCACCTGGCCATCAGCGATATCCGGGTGTTCGGCAATGCCGGCGGGCCCCTGCCAGGTACGCCGGCAGATTTTCGGGTGCAGCGCCAGTCCGACGGGCGCAATGCCACCGTCCGCTGGGCGCCTGTGCTGGGCGCCGTGGGCTACAACATCCGCTGGGGCATCGCGCCCGACAAACTCTACCAATGCTGGCAGGTATGGGCCGACGCCGGCAACACGGTGGATATCCGGGCCCTGAACCTGGGGCAAACCTACTTTTTCGCCATCGAGGCCTTTAATGAAAATGGCGTGTCGGCGCTGAGTGAGGTACTGGAAGGGCGGGAGTGAGCCGTCTGAAGGTGCCCGTTCAGCCGCACTGCTCCAGCACCCAGCCCCGTTCGGCCACCGCCGCCGTGGCTTCCACCTCGCGGCGCAGGGCCAGGCGCGCCGGGGCGTCGCCAGGCGGCAGCCGCAGCAGTTTGCGCACAAAACGCAGGAGGTTCAGGTAGTTGTCGCGCTGGTAACCGATGTCTTTCTGGCGGCGCAGGTAGGTCTGAAAACTATCCAGCAGCGATTCCAGGGCGTCCTGGTAGCCGCGTTCGAAGTAGATGCGCAGCAGCATGGCGCGGGCGTCGAGGTGGGTGTGGGCGTCGTCGCCAAAATCGGCGTCGCGCAGCAGTTGCATGGCCTGCTCGTAGTCGGGCAGCCGGAAATAGTACGAGGCCAGGTTGTAGGTGTACACCCCGTGGCGTTCGCGGGCGGGCAGGTGGATTTTGTAGTCTTCCAGAAACTGCCGCACCCACCCGAATTCAAACAAGGCCAACCCGGCCGTGGCGGCGTTTTTGTAGGTAAACCTCGACAAGGCACCGTTTTCAAACAGCGCCCGGTTTTCGAGCCCGGAGCGGTAGAGCTCGAAGGCTTCGCGCATAAATTGGCGCTGCCCGCTGTTGGTTTTGCGGATGCAAAAATTGAGCGAAAGGAGGTACAAATCGCGGCGTTCGCTGTCGCGAAACTGTTGCCAGTGTTGTTCCAGCAGGCTTTTGGCCTGAAAAAAAGCGGGCTCATCGGCCGGGTCGCGCAAGGCGCGGAGCAGGTTTTCGTACAAATCGATGGCCGGCGGCGTGCCGCTGCCGGCGGGCGGTGTGCCGCTGCGCTCGCCCGACACCGCGCGCAACACCTCCGTGCTACAGGCGTAGCGCAGGCGGTTGAGGGCGTTGGCGGCCTCGGCGTGGGCGGCCATATCGGCCAGGGGCAGATCGGCGGTGCTGCGCACCCGGCGCGACTGGAGCGAGGCGTGTTCGTATTTTTCGCGAAACAACTGGTGTTGCAGGTGGTGCCAGTGCTCGTCGCGCCAGGGCTGCCGGTCGAGCGTCTGGCGGGCCAGTTCGTATTCTTTTTCGAAGGCCTCGTCGAGCCCCCGGCGGCGCAGAGCCCGGCAGCGGAGCAGCCCTTGGGCGCCCTCGTCGCTTTGGCCTTCCTGCCAGCAGAGAAAATCGCGCACCTGGGCCAGGAGCCAGGACATGAGGTGGTTGAGCCGCCGGTCGTCGAAGCGTTCGCCGGGGAACAGCGCCGCAAACGCAGCCTCTTTGCGCAGTTGTTCGGGCTGCACCGCCAGGTGCCTGTCGATGTGCTCGTACAAGGCCAGCACGCCTGCCCGGCGGTTGAAAAACGGCGAGGCCAGCCAGCGATGGAGTTCCCGGCGTTCGCCAGGGTTGAGTTTTTCGATATATTGCAGGAGGGTGCTGTTTTTCATGTAGGATAAAAATTAGTATTAAAAAATTGATAATCAATTTTTTAAAAAATAAAACCCGTGATAAAAGTACAATTTTGTTGTTGAAAACAGCACAGCGGCGCCCCCATATTTGTGGTACAATGATGTTCGATATGCAAAAACAGGTTCAAACTACGCTTGCTGCCGGGTGGATGCTCCTCCTGCTTGTTTTCAGTGCGACGCCTTCGGAGGGGCAGGGCTGGTATCGGTATTATGGAAACGTGCGGCCTTATACGTTTAGCGAAACGGAAATTCTATTCCCGACGGCGGATGGCGGTTGCCTGCAATTGGGCAACATCAACGACACCTTGTTTGCCTGGCAGGTAGATGCCAACGGTGACTCGGTTTGGTACAAAGAATACACCAATGAATGGTCGTTCTACAGTGATTTTATTCTGGACCAGTACGATTGGGCTGTACAACCCACCGGGGGCGGTGCAGCGATGCTCGTGGCATCTGGCTTCCCGATCAACCTGCGGCTGGTACGCCTCGATGCCTGGGGCAATATGCTTTGGCAACGTTGGCTGGGCAACCCCAACTCGACCGATGCCCTGCGCAAGTGCTCCGTTACCCTGACACCGGACCAACATTTTCTCGTGTCAGGTGTGCTCAACGACAGCCTCTCGGTGTTTCGGCTGGCCCCCGACGGCCAACTGGATTGGACCCTTCGCTTTCATCCCGGCGGCAGCGGGCTGCCCGAACCCTGGAAAATTGTTCCCCTGCCCGGTAATGTATTTTTGCTACAATTCGCCGCCCCAATGGCCACGCCGGCGAGCGGCTACCTGGCCTTTGACCACAACGGCCAATACCTGCCCAAACAGCCGGAATGGGACTTTCTGGCATACCAGTTTTCCGCGATGACTGCCTTGGCCGACGGCAATTTTATCATTTTTTATGGCCTGCCCAATGACCAATATGTCCTCCACAAAGTGAGCCCTACGGGCCAGACGATCTTTCAGGATACTGCTATTTTGGGCCAGGCGCCTTATTTTCTCGATATTAAAATCACGCCGACACAAGACGATGGCTGGGTGATGGCCAGTAAAAATCCTGCCAACACTGAATACCGGATAGTCAAATTTGATGGACAGGGGGGCGTAGCATGGCATTCTACTTTGCTCTTGAATGACTTGTTCGATGATGCCGAAGAAATTTACATTGAAACCATCAAAGAGGCGGTGGGCGGCGGCTTTCTACTGGGAGGCGCAGGCAGATTTTTAATAGCCACCAATTCTATTCTGATCAAAACGGACGAGCGCGGTCGCGTCCGGCACAGCATGAGTGCCGGCCAAATACGCCACGACGCCAATACGGACTGTCTCGCCGCTCCTACTGAAACCAGCCTGGCCCATTGGAACGTGCAGGTGCGCGACTCCATGTCGCAACGCACCCTGTTCCATACCACCCAGGGCCCCGACAATATTTTTGAGTTTGACCTCGATACGGCATCGCTGTACCAGGTCCAAGCCTTGCCGCCCAATGCCTATTGGCAAAATTGTGTGGCCGATACCCTCATCCGGAGTTCCGCCGTGGGCGACACCCTCCACCTCGACCTGGCCGCCAAAGCCCTTGTCGATTGCCCGTTCCTCGAAACCGACATCGGCACCCCCTTCCTCCGCCGCTGTGCCGACAATACCTACCAACTCCAGTATTGCAATACCGGCACAACCGACGCCGAAGGCGCCTACATCCGGGTGGTACTCGACCCGGCCATGCAGTTTGTCAGTGCCGGCCAGCCCGCCACGCAGGAAGCCGCCGACACCTGGCGCTTCGAAGTCGGCGCCGTTCCGGTGGGGCATTGCGGGAGTTTCCCGCTCACGGTGTACCTCGATTGCAACGCCGCTACGCTGGGCCAGAACCACTGCGTCGAGGCGCATATTTTCCCCGATTCGGTGTGCCTGACACCCGAAAACTGGTCGGGCGCCGAGGTGGATGTGGAAGGCGGCTGTCACCCCGATTCAGTGCGTTTTTTTATCAAAAACATCGGCACAGCGCCCACGTCCCAACTGGACTATATCGTCATCGAAGACAACATCATTTACCGGCAGGGGCAGTTTCAGTTGCCGCCCAACGACTCGATTCCGGTGACGGTGCCCGCTAACGGCAGCACCTGGTACCTCGAAGCCGAACAAGAACCCGGCAGCCCGGGCAACCCGCAACCCTCGGTGACCATCGAAGGTTGCGGCCAGAACCAGCAGGGCTTGTTTAGCCTGGGTTTTGTGTCGCAATTTGGCGAAGACGACGGCGATCCGTTTGTGTCGGTCGACTGTCGGGCCAACATCGGTTCCTTCGATCCCAACGATAAACTGGCGTTCCCAACAGGCTACGGCCCGGAACACTACATCCGGCCGGGGCAGGATCTGGAATACCTGATCCGGTTTCAAAACACGGGTACCGACACGGCCTTCCGCGTTGTGCTTCGCGACACCTTGTCGCCCTGGCTCGACCCGGGCTCCATCGTGCCGGGAGCCGCCAGCCACCCGTACCGGTTTTATCTTTCGGGCGCCGGCGTCCTGAATGTTACGTTTGATCCCATTGCCTTGCCCGATTCGAATGTGAACGAGCCGGCCTCGCACGGGTTTATCAAATTCCGGGTGCGGCAGCGTCCCGGGCTGCCCTTGGGCACGGTGATCAACAACCGGGCGGCCATTTATTTTGACTTCAACGCAGCGGTGTTGACCAACGAAACCTGGCATACGCTGGGGGAAGACGTGCTGACGCAGGTGCGGCAGCCGGAGGCCACCGAAGATCTGGCGGTATTCCCGAATCCCGCGCCCGAGGGGGCTACGCTGACGCTGCGGGGCCGCGATCTGCCCGCCGGCCGCTTCGAGTTGTTCGATTGGACGGGCCGGCAGGTGTTGAGCCGGACGGTGGTGGCCAACCAGTTGGATTTGCCGCCAGGCGGCTTGCCCACCGGGGTGTATGTGTTTGTGCTTTGGCTGCCGAATGGTCAGTTGGGCGGCCGCGGAAAATTGATGTTGAAAGGATAAAGTCTGTTTTTCTGTCAGTTGTAACACCGTCAGAAGTATTCCCTCCGGCTCTTGCTAGCCGGAAAACCTCGCTGCCTGAGCGTTTTCAGGCCCTTGCACGATGAGCTTGCCCGGGAGGGCAGGGGAGTATGCGCCAGTGTTCGGTTTGGCCTGATTGGAGGGCGCCGGCGCTGGCGTTGTGCGTGTTGGAATAAAAAATCCCGAACTCGCGACAAGCAAATTCGGGATACCTGTTGATTTTGCGGAAAATGAAAACGAGCGGTAACTACGGCCGGTTCAACGGGTCGAACCGGATGCAGGCATTATCGGGCGATTATGATTTTTTGTGTTTGCACTAGTTCGCCGGCTTGCAGGCGGCAGAAATAAAGTCCCGGTTCCAGGTCGAAGACATCAAAGTCCACTTGATGTTCGCCGGCTGTTTCGGTTTTGTTGATCAGGAGTTGCTTAGCCGCTCTGCCTGTCAGGTCGATCAGAGTAAGTGAAGTGTTTGTTTCCTGCCTCAGGTTGTACTGAATGCGTGCGGTCCCCGTAATCGGATTGGGGATGACCTCCAATAGGTCGGCGGTAGGATCGGCTGCCGCTATGCTGCGTTCGCCGGGTTTTTCTTCCCGGGTGCAGTCTTTTTCTTCGAAAATATAGGCGTCGATTTTGCAATTGAACGGCGCGCCGGAGTAGTTGGGGCCGGGGCCGCCACTTGGGGCCAAAACGCCGGCGCTGATGGCGGCGTCCAAGCAATTGCAGAGATCGTCTTTGCGGAAGCGCAGGTTTTCAATTGGGTAGGCATAGGCGCTGGAATAAATACCATAGGGCGCATAAAACCCATTTTCGAGGCGGAAAAAACCGGGGTCGCACAAGCCGCAGATTTGATTGACGGGCACCAGGTTGTCGTTTACGGCCACCACGGGCTCAACCACCCTGGGCTCGTTGCCATGCGTACCGCCGTCGAGGTACACGATGCCATCGGTGATGATGACAAAATCAGCCGATTCGGTGATATTGCCGCCGCTGGAGCAAACTTTGGTAAGTTTGGCTGAGACGAGGTCGTAGTTGACTAGTTTGGGGTCGAACGGAACGCTGGTTTTGGTGGCTTGACCGGGAAGTTCGTAGGTTTTGTAGGCTTTGCCGTTAATCTCAACCCGCAGGATGTAGTATTTGGCATCGGCTGCATAGTCCCACTCGTAGTCTGCCTGGTAAATGTCATAATACAGAAAACCAAAGTTTTGTACGGGTGGGCAAGATTGGGCCACAAGGTTTGTGGGCAGCGAAAGGGCCGAACCTAGCATTGAAAACAGGATTAACACGCCAACAAAAGGCCTGGAAAAATGCTGCATATGGGAATATTAGTAAATAAAGTGAATTGAAATGCCTGCCGCATGGCAATAGCAGGACAAATTTAACCACCATATGCCCCCGAGAGTAAACACATTTTTTAAAAAGATTCTCCTGCTTTTCTATATTTGCTGCCTTAAATTTCGGTGTAATAATTTGCTTTTCAAATATTTACACTGATTTTTCATTCCCTTGGATTTTAGCCGGTTACTTCCACATGCGGGATTCTAAATTAATCACTCTTTTGTCCTGTTTTACCCTAAAGGAACTCAAGCAGTTAAAAGTAATGGCGGATTCGCCTTATTTTAATAATCAGGAATCCGTGCGGGCCTTGCTGGAGTTTTTGCTGCTGTATGCGCCCACGTTTGAGCACCCCAAGTGCAACTATTCCAATGCGTTTAAGTTTGTTTTCGGGAGCCGGGCCGTTCAGTCGGACCCACAGACGGCGGTAGCCAAAGTGATGACCAAATTGATGGCGCTGGTCAAGGAATTTATCGTGCAGGAAGAGTTGTCGCGCCAGTCTGTCCAGCGCAGTTTGTACCAGATCCAGTTTTTTCGCCGCAAAGCGTTGGTGGATTTTATCCCGAAGTTGTTGGAGGATGGCGACCAAGCCATCGAGGAAAACCCGTACCGGAACGAGTATTACTTCCGGCACAAGCTCTTGCTCGAATCTGAATGGGCGCGGTTTCTGAACATGATGCAGGACAAATCGCGGCCAGATTACAACCTGGGCAAACAAGACCGCGCGCTGGATGCGTACTACGCTTTGTCCAAACTCCAAATGTATTGTTTCGCCAAAAACGAGGAAATCCGGATCAACCTGGATTTTGATTACTCCCAATTGCCACAGTTTCTGAGTTGGCTGCAATCTTCGGCGCTGCTCGACGACATCACCATCCGGCTCTGGTACCAGGCGCTGTTGTTGTTGAACAACCCCGATCCTGTGCATTTCCATCCCCTGAAAGAAACCATCGGGCTCGCCAAAGAGCAGTTGAGCCCCACCAATTCGCGCATGTTGTATTCCTACCTGGCCAACACCGCGCGCCTGATTTTCAAAGAACGGGAAACGTATTTCAGGGAGTTGTTTGAATTGTACAAAGCCCAGATCGAACTGGGCGTGCTGCACGTCAACGGCTACTTGTCGCCGGTGATGATGCGCAATATCACTATTGTCGGTTTGAAGCGCAGGGAATTTGACTGGGTACAAATGTTTCTCGATGAAAATACGGACCGGATTGTGCCGACGTACATGGAACGGGAAGACATCATTACCCTGTGCAAAGCCTATTTATACTTTGAAAAAAAGGAATTTAACCGGGCGCTGGAGATGATCAACTCGCTGCGCTACGAAAGTTTGTTTACCAAAATGGACGAACGGCGCATGCGGCTCCTGTGCTACTACGAACTGCGGATGAGCGGCCCGCTGGATGACCTGATCAATAGTTTTCGGAAATTCCTGACCGACCACAAAAAGAAAATTCCGCCGGCCTACCTCGAAGAAAACCGCTTGTTTATCCACTTTATGCACAAACTGGTGTCCGTCAACTTAAAAATCCGGGAGAATAAGCAGGCACTGGAAGATGAAATCCGCCAAGTGGCTATTCTCCCGGAAAAGGAATGGTTATTAACTAAGGTCAACGAAGGATAAACCGAACAACTCCCTCGTCACCCGAAAACTGAACATTGGTCCTTGAACAGTCCCTCTGAATAGCCCAACGGTTTAGGTTGTGATGTTTCAATGTTCAAGTCCCAATGTTCAATTCTGAATGACTATGAATCGCTCTTTTGCGGTTGTTACTTCACGATCGTCATTTTACGGCTGCTCAGTACGCCCTTGGCGTCCGAAACCGTCAAGATGTATATTCCTGCGGGCAAAGCCGTCACATCCAGGCGCAGGCTGTTGCCGGCGGGCTGGGTAGCAATCCAGGTTTGACCAATCAGGTCGGTGACCAGGATACGGCTCACCACTGTTGTCGGATCCAGTCCGGCAATGTTCACCTCATTGGCGGCCGGGTTGGGCACCAGGTAGAAGTCGAGCGCATCCGTTTGGCCTGCGCCTGCGGTATTGCCACGGCTTTCACTGCCTTCCGTAGGTACGCTTGTGCAATCCGGGCGGGCAAAGCAGAATTTGCCTACACAGATTTTGGGCGGCTCCGTCGAGTTGTTGATGGTGAGCACGTAGAAGCAGAACTGGTCTTTGCCCGATTGATCGGTGTAGGTGCCTTGTACGTTGCACACCGCGCCCGCGCAGGACACACTGAGGCCACTAACCAGGCCCGGCTGAACCGGCAAAATGTAGATGCTCGATCCGGGAGGTACGCCATACACATCGATGTTGAACGAGTAAATCGGATACCCCTCCGGCGTCTTGCCGATGCAGCGGATACTCCGGGTTTTGACATCCACTTTGCAATCCTCTTTGTGGCATTCCGGCAGATCGAGTTTGACCTCGACACAGCAGTATTCGCCGTCGAACCGGCGGCCGCAAACGGTGACACCCATGGAACCCGGCGAACCGACGATCGTGGCGGTCAGCAGACTGGCTGCTCCACCCGGCAGAGTAGAAGGCGTCAGCGGGTAAATGCCGTACGGCGTTTTGATAAACATGTCGAACAGGTCGCAGCCGTTGTTTTCAATGGCCAGGGTGACCTGGTAGAGGTTGCCGGCAATACATTCCACCCGAACATCGCGCACCCGGATATCGCAATCGCGGTCGCAGCATTTCGGCAGTTCACCGCACCATTCAAATTTGCACTCTTCCTGGTTTTTGCAGTCGGCCGACAAATACCCCAGGAAACTAATGCAACCCGGATTGGTCACACCGTCCCACACGAGGTAGCCGTGGATGGTCGTTGCAGCGCCGCCGCCTGGCAGGAAGCCGCTGGCCGGACTGATCAGGGTAACCGAACCAAAGGAGGAGAACAGGCTGAGGCCATTGAGGGCGCCGCCATAGTTCACCACATCAACCCAGAATTCGTACAGCGGCAAGCCAGTGCCCGGGTCAATGCCCACGCATTTGAATCTGCCGTCGAGTACTTTTACCTCACACTTGTGGCAGAGGTCCGGATTTTGGGCGATGCTGATATCGATCGGCTCGCTTTCCGAATCGCAACCCGGTCCATTGCTCACCACTACGGTGTACACACCCGAATTGGTGATCGTGATCGTGGGGTTGGTCTCTCCCGGTATGGGCGATCCGTTGAGCATCCACTGGTACGTACAGCCCGAGCAGTTGGGCGCTTGCCAGACTACTTTTTCACAAAATTCATAACAACCAACCATCACGTTGCTCAGGTCCGGAGGGCCAGGCAGTTCGAAATCGGTTTGGGCTGTGCAACCCCAGGCGTCGCTGGCGATGACCGAGTAGAACCCAGCCTGCGGCGCCGTGGTGACCGGGCCAATACCGCCGGTGCTCCAGTTGTAGCTCGTGGCGCCGACGCTGGTGGCTGTCAGGGTAGACGGTGCGCACATCGGACTGGCGCTTATCGTCAGGCCGGTAACACCGGCATGCACCACCACGTTGATCGTTCCGGAATTGGAACAGCCGGTCAAGGGGTCCGTAATGGTTACCGAGATTACATATGTCCCTACGGAGGAGCCATATACCGGCGGCATGGTGCCACCCGTGAGGGTGTACGAGGGCCCGGAGGGCGGTGTCACCGTCCAGACATAGTTGTACGGGCCCACATCTGCTGTGAGATAGATGTACTCATTCAGACAGTAGTCGGTTTTGCCAAGAATCTGCACATATGGCGGCGGCAATACCACGATGGGGTTGGGCGCCAGCACATTGTACAGGCATCCATGCCCGTCGGTAGCCCGCACGCCAAACAAACCGCTGATGTAGGTCGTGTAATTGTTTGCCAGGGAAGGGCCTTGCAGGGAGGTGCCGGGGTTTACCGCATTGAACCAGGTAAAATTGACCGGCGCGGTAAGCGCAGCGGCAGCGGTAAGGGTAACCGGTGTGCCTTCGCAAACCGGCGATGCCGGCGCAATCGAAATGACCGGATCGGCGCCGCGTGCCCAAACGGGTATGCTCGCTGTGGCACTCGAGGTGCAACCCCACTCGCTGCTGACAACCAGGGTCGTCAAATACGGCGAAAGGACCGCATCAAAGGAACGCTGCGGGTTCATCAAATTGGATCCGGCGCCATCGCCAAAATTCCAGTCAAAACCCGTGAGGCCGCCACCAGTGGAGGTGTTGGTGAAATTGACCGGCATACCTTCACAAACGGGCGCCACATACGTGAAGGCTGCGTTGGGCATACCCGGTACATTGATCGTCAGGGTCGGGCTGGTGCAGGTTTGGCCGGCTACAACGACTTCCAGGTAAATAGAGTGCGCGCCCGGCGTGAGTGTAATCGGCAGGGACGACCCCGTTCCGATGTAGCCGCCGTCGTACCAATCGGGGGTGGTGGCCGGGAAACCGGGCAGGTATTCCGAAATATCCGCCAGGGTTGTGACCATCGAACCCGAGCCGCAGTTGTAATTGGCCAACCAGTTGCCCACGAATTTTACGGAAACAGTTTTTACCACAGCCAACGTACACAGGGCTATGGGGTCGTAACTCAGGAGGGTTACCTGGTAATACCCTGGGTGGTCATAGGGGTGTGATACTACACCGGGGCTGCTGCTGCCGCTCAGGTCGCCAAAATCCCAGCCGATAAAGGTAGCGGCCGTTGGGAGGGGCGTAAACGTGTAGGTGTCGCAGTTTTCAGAAGGTATAAAATCCCAAGCCGGTGTAACCGGGAAACAAGTCGGTGGTGGCGGGCAGCCATGTACCACTTTGGTAATGACGGTCGAACAGCCGGTGACCGGGTCGGTGGCCGTCACGGTATAGGTGCCGGGTATCGTTACCGTAATCGCCGGCAGGGTAGAGCCGGTCGACCACAGGTAATTGCAGAAAATCTGGGTGGCTACCGTCAAATCCGTTGAGGTTACAGTACCGCAAATGTAATACCCGTTGGAGGCTGTCACATACGCGATCGGTACCGGGTCGATCTGGATCGTGGTGCCCACGGTCACAGTCGGGCCGCCGCAGATGCTCAGGCCCATTTGTACGGTCACCGAATAGGTGCCGGGGCTGGCCCAAGCATGCGTCGGCGCCGCAGAGCCGCTGCTGCCGCCGTCGCCAAAACTCCAGAGGTAGGTGCTGATCCCCGCTGCCGGACTGACCGACATCCCGACGAAGTCGTTCTGACAGGCACTTGGCGGCAAGGAAATGGTGTAGCTTGGAATGTTATTTACGGCCACAGCGAAATTGTCGGTAATGTCAGAGCCGCAGACCGTAGCGGTGCAAACAATATTGACGATTGCCGGGGCGGTGTTGCTAAACAATACCGAGACGCTCGGCGTACCGTGGCCGCTGACCACGCTGCCGGCAGTTGCCGGTACCACGCTCCACACCAGGTTGGTGTAGTTCGCCAAACCGGTGATACTGTAGGTATGGGTTTCATCCACACAAGCCGAAGCCGCGCCGGTCACAAAAGTGGCAGGCGGCACATACGGGTTGATCGTGAAATTGACCGGTGTGGATTCGCAGAACGGCGATACGGTGCTCACGGCTTTTACCGAAAGCGACATCGCGCCGCCGGTCCACTGAACGGTCACGGTGGGGCCGGCGCCGCCATACAGGGTGCCGCCGGTGGCACTCCACACCAGCACGGTGCCCGCAGGGGCGCCGGCACTCAGGGAGTACACATAGGGCGTATTCAGGCAGACATTGGTTTCACCCACCAGCGCGCCGGAAGGTGGCGGCGGGCTGGGCAAAACATTCAATATGGACGATGGCGTCACATTGCAGTACGCACCCGATGTGGATTGGGCGGATACTACATAGACGCCCGGTGCGCTGGGCGATACGTTGAACGAGGTGCCGCCCGGCGTGGGGCCTACCGCGCCACCGGGGCCGGTTACCGTCCAGTTGAAAGAGCCGGTTCCCGTCACTGTAAACGTAAAATTGTCGCCTTCGCAGATTTCAGCCTCGGGCGGGTTCATGAAAAACTTGGGCAAAACCGTTACCGACAGCGACGCCGGATCAAATTTGCAATCCGCATTGGTCAGGTAATTTTCGTACGGAGCAAGGTTGATCGTACCGGTCGGGCCGTTCCAGATCACCGTTACCGAATTGGAATACGGTGGCGTGGAAATAATCGTACCGCCAGTAACAGACCAGTCAAAATCTACACCGTCCGGCGTGCCGGAGATCTCGTTGATGCCCGGCTGCGCCGGCACCGTATAGGTCACTGGATCGCCCTGGCACACTACAGTAGGACCGGAAATCGTCACCTGGTGAATGACCGGCACGCGCACACAGACTTCTGCGTCGCAAAGGTCCGGACAGCCGGTTACGGTAACACAAATTTCACCATAGCCATTGGCAGCGACAAAACCGTCGCTGTCGTCCCAAATAACATTGACCGAGCCCGGCGTCGGTTGGTTGATGATCTGGCCGCCGTGGATACTCCAGGTCACTGTGCCGCCGGCACAAACATTCGATACCGAGTAAAACGCACAATCTCTCAAACAAACAGTAGAAATACAACCAATAACGGGGCTTGCCAGCGCCGTTACAATCACAGTAAAGGGTAAAACATCGGTACAACCACATTCATTTTTCACGGTTAGTGTGCCATTGTACGTGCCGGGGCTTGCGTACACGTGCGACGGATTTTGGAGATTGGACGTGACGCCGTCACCAAAATCCCAAAGCCAATAGGAGCCGCCAACAGATAAGTCGTTGAAATACACTACTTCTCCGAAACAAACTTTCAAAGGACTGCTGGGGTCCTGGCCGTTAAACGTAAACTTGGCAATAGGTGACTCTACTATCGTTATGCATTCCTGTACGGTGGTGCTGCAACCGCCCGGCGCCGTTTCCGTGAGGATGATGGTGCCGGAGCCGGCGGCTCCCCAAGTTACGGCCACGGTGGGGCCGGTCGCCGTCACCGGCGTGCCGCCCACAATTACCCAACTGTAGCTGTTGCCCGCTACAGGCGTAGCCCAATAGTTGACCGTCGAGTGCTCACAGACCACCCAACACTCTTCTTTACCGCCATTGCCGTGGTGAGGGTCTTCTTTTCCCTCCGGGCAATCCGAAATAAAGTCTGAGTAAATGACCGGCGTCGGCTGCGGATACACCGTCACCGACAAGGTGCAGGTGGTGATCGCGCCGCCGGGCGAGGTCGAGGTTAAAATAAGCGATTGGGCGCCCGCTATGCTCCAGTTGACCATAGTGGAAGGCCCGGTGGTGTTGGACAAGGCCCCGCCCGCCGATACCGACCAGCCATACGAATAGCCGCCGATAGGACTGGTGACGAGGTAACTCTCCAACTGATTTACGCAACTCACGCTAGGGCCAGTGATGCCACTGCAGAAGGGAGAAGCGTCCGGATGGGATGCAAAAGATTGGGTAAATTGCAAGAGCAAGACCATGCTCAAACAGGCCCATTTTGCACGAAGGAATAATCGATTCATGGTGCAGTAATGTTAG
>JADLCC010000040.1 GCA_020847425.1 Saprospiraceae bacterium | reverse complement strand
TCGGCCGTCCACTAACAGCCGGCTGATCAGTTGCTGGTTGGGCTGAAACAGATAAACGGTGTCGGCCTCTTCTGATAATTTAAAGTTGGTATGCAGGTTGGCTTTTGGTATAAATTGCTGAAAATCAACGCCTATTGCAGTGTCTGTGGTTAATTTTATTTGAAAATCCACATAGGTGTACACGATATTGGGGTCGGTCCAGGCCACATCAAAGGCCAGACTGGTGATAAACCCTGGCGCCAAGCCGGCTGCCGCCAATTCATCGGCTCGTATCAGGAATTGATGTCGGGACGCCCAATACCAGTTTCCGTAGGGGGCCGGGTAGTCAAAGGGAGAGTTCTGGACCGTTTGATCTCCAATCACGGCCTGGTTAATTCGCATATTGGGGCGCATTTTTACCTTGCTGCCAAAGGGAGCGCTACAAGCGTACTCGCTGCCGTCATTGAAAAAATAGGCTGCTGAAAAAAAATCGGTTTTGCTTTGGTTGAATATAGAGTTGACGGTGTAGCCTGTATTACTGTAAGAGCAGGTGTTAACGAGCAGGTTGGAAACCCCATCCCAATAGATGGAATCGGTAAAGAGATGTTCATTCCAGCCTATGACAGGAGTGAAGGTTCCGGTATTGTGTACTGGTTTAAAGATACTGGTAGAGGCCCTGTCTTTACCACTGCAAAAAATGATTTTATACTCATTGGGAGCAATGTCAATATTGGGAAGTATCCATTTCTGGGGCTTGTTTAGTCGATCCGAAAGGCTGTATTGATTCAGATTAACGGTGTCTGGTCCGGGATTGTACAATTCAATCCAGTCCGGGTATTCACCGTTTTCATCCTGCAAAGTGCTGTAGTTGCGGTTGGAGCCTTCGTTTATGACGATAATTTGAGCCGAAAGATTTGCAATGGAGAGTAATAAGATGCCAAATTTGAGTAGCGTTTTTTTCATAAAGACAGGAAGACAGAAACCAGGAAATTAAAACGGCGCAATAATAGGGCAATTTGGCAAAACAGTGTAGTCCGAAGAAAAAACGGCATAGCCGTGACATTTTTGTAACAACCCCCGATCACGCGGATGCATGACCGGGGGGTGCGAAAATATCACGGCTACGCCGTTTAAGCCTACGGGCTTGTGCTTAATTATTTGCCAGCTTTTGCGGCTTCAATTACGGCTTTGGACACGCTTTCAGGAGGTGGTGCGTAATGGCTGAATTCCATGGTGCTGGATGCACGACCGGAGGTCAGGGTACGCAACTGGGTTACGTAGCCGAACATTTCAGACAGTGGCACCTCGGCCTGGATGGCAACAGCTCCACCCATGCGGGTTTCCTGGCCTTTTGGCAGACCGCGACGACGGTTCAAGTCGCCAATTACCGGACCAACGTATTCTTCCGGAGTGATTACCTCCAGTTTCATGATTGGTTCCATGATTTGCGGCTTGGTAGCCGGAGCTGCAGCGCGGAAACCTTCCTTGGCGCACAATTCGAATGCGATAGGCTTGGAGTCAACAGCGTGCATGCTACCGTCAGTTACCTTCACCTTCATGGAGTCGATACCATAACCGGCGAGGATACCGTTATTCATCATCTGATTGAAGCCGTCCATGATTGGCTTCTGGTAGTTCTTGTCGATGGCGCCACCAACGATAGCCCATTCGAACTGGAGCTTCTTCTTGCCGCTCTTGAAGTCTTCGCTGTTCAGGAAGTCCTCGTCGGCCGGGCCGAGTTCGAATTCCATATCTGCGAAGAGACCGGAACCACCCGTTTGTTTTTTCAAACGCTCGCGGTGGGAAGTAGTTTTGGTCAAGGCCTCTTTGTAGTTTACCTGAGGAGCGCCCTGGTTGCATTCCACCTTGAATTCGCGACGCAGACGGTCAACGATGATCTCGAGGTGCAACTCACCCATACCGGAAATAACGGTTTGGTTGGTGTCTTCGTCGTAACGAACGCGGAAGGTTGGATCTTCCTCAGCGAGTTTGTTGAGGGCCATACCCAGCTTGTCCAGGTCTTTCTGTGTTTTTGGTTCTACCGCCAGACCGATAACCGGCTCAGGGAATACCATTGATTCGAGCACGATAGGGTGGTTAACATCAGAAAGGGTATCGCCCGTACGGATGTCTTTGAAACCAACAGCTGCAGCGATGTCGCCAGCTTCTACCGAATCAATTGGGTTTTGCTTGTTGGCGTGCATCTGGTACAGACGGCTGATACGTTCTTTATCATTGGTACGTGTGTTCAACACGTAGGAACCTGCATCGAGTTTGCCGGAGTAAACGCGTATGAAGCACAAACGGCCTACAAACGGGTCGGTAGCAATTTTGAATGCGAGAGCGGTGAACGGTTCATCTACGGATGGCTTGCGCTCAATTTCCTTATCAGTTTTCGGATCAGTACCTTTTACGGCATCAATATCGACTGGAGAAGGCAGGTAATAGCAAACCGCGTCGAGGCAAGCCTGTACACCTCTGTTTTTGAAGGCAGAACCGCACATAACCGGGGTCATTTTGAGGTCGCATACGGCAGCACGAACAGCGGCGCGCATTTCTTCCACAGTAATGCTGTTCGGATCATCGAAGAATTTTTCGAGGAGGTTGTCATCGTAAGATGCAACTTCTTCCACCAATTGTTGGCGCAGGTCCTGTACAGTGTCTTTCAGATCGTCCGGGATAGGCACTTCGGTGTAGGTCATACCCTGGTCGTGCTCGTTCCAGATGATGGCTTTACCGGTTACGAGGTCAACCACGCCTTTGAAGTTGTGCTCGGAACCAATGGGTACCTGAAGTGGGATAGCATTGGCGCCCAATTTGGCTTTCATGTCTTTCACTACGGCCATGAAATCGGAACCAGCGCGGTCCATTTTATTTACGAAGCCGATACGCGGTACGCGATAGTTATCGGCCAGGCGCCAATTGGTTTCAGATTGTGGTTCTACACCGTCGACGGCGGAGAAAAGGAACACCAGTCCGTCAAGTACGCGCAGAGAGCGGTTTACCTCAACAGTAAAGTCTACGTGACCTGGCGTGTCAATAACGTTGAGATCGTACTTCTGATCTTCAACCGTCCACTTGCATTTGGTTGCAGCAGAGGTGATGGTGATACCGCGCTCCTGCTCCTGTTCCATCCAGTCCATCGTTGCGGCGCCTTCGTGCACCTCGCCGAGTTTGTGTGTAACACCTGTATAGAAGAGCGTGCGCTCGGTGAAAGTCGTTTTGCCCGCATCAATGTGGGCGGCGATACCAATATTCCGGGTGAACCGAAGGTCCGTTGCCATGACTTTTTACTTTATTGAATGTGTGAAGAAAATTGAATGAGTATTTCGGGTTTAAACTGCCTTTTAGAATAAAGTATTGCTAACTGCATTGAAAACACTTTTTTGCTAAAGGTTAATTTTGTGTAAACCCGTTGTGTTTTATGAAAATTTCGAGTGCTTCTTTTGATTTTCGGCATTCAAAACCTCTAAAAACGCCGATACCGCCGAACAGTGCTTTCCCTGACAAGCTGGTAGGGTATGCAATATTCGGCGGTAGAGCGGTGGTCAGGCCCGTACCTAACGTCCACGGAAGTGTGCAAAAGCACGGTTGGCTTCTGCCATTTTGTGTACGTCTTCGCGTTTTTTTACAGCATTTCCTTCACCTTTTGCAGCAGCCATGACTTC
>JADLCC010000039.1 GCA_020847425.1 Saprospiraceae bacterium | reverse complement strand
CGGCGGCGACCAATTTATCTGCACCGGTTCAAAACCAAAATCAGGTTCGATGCAGGTAATATCACCTTTGGCTATCGTCTGGTCATCTCCTGCAAGCAGGTAGATTTGCCGAAAAACGAAACTGAGCGTAACCAATGAATCGCAACCGGTAGATGCCGCGCCTTCCAGTATTTCAAATCCCGCCCGGTTGTTGACGTCGTACCGGCGTCCATTGATGATCCTGAATTCCTCCGGACACAAAGTGTCTTTTATCTCGCTGAAAGGTGGCGTCAGCACTTCCAAATCGACATGAATGACACTGTCACAACCGGAAGAAGTGCCGTTCAGGATAACTTCGACTCCAGTAGTATGAAAAGCATGGTAGGCGTTGTTGTTGATATATATGGTATCGCCTTCACAGATCGTCGATTGAAAAACACTGGAAACCGGAGAAAATTGAAGCGCAACATGCACCAGGCTATCACAACCATTTGCAGCGCCGCCCTCCACAATTTCTTCTCCGATGTAAAAATTGGCATGGTATGGCGTGCCATTGACCAGGAGCGTATCACCGGAACAAAGGTTTTGCGAAAGGGTCGTTTCGGGCCTTTGCAGGAAAGTAAGTTGAACTGTAACGATACTGTCCGTGCCATCTGTAGCGGCGCCCGGAAAAACAACTTGTCCGGCTGGATGATCAGGGCCGAATATCTGGTTGCCGATGATGATGATCTGACTGGTACAAAAGGTATCCCTGAGGTTAAAAAATGCGGTGTCGGGGACGGCCACCATCGCGCCCAGCGCACAAGGGAGCAACAACACAACTGATAAAATCCAATTTTTAGGGTGCAAAAGCATGGTTGAAATATCGTTTGATTACGGTGCAAATATAAAAGCCACAGAATCAGGTATTTGATTCTGTGGCCTGGCAATATTATTTCCGGTGATTTTTTAATTTCTTTGGGACGCACCCGCTTTTTCCAAACGCTCCAGTCGTGTTTCGATTGTCTGCATTTGTTGCTTTAAAACCTCGTTATCCCGTTTCAACTGCTCGATTTCCGACTGTTGTTCCTGTATCGCTTTAATAGCCAGTACGCCGAAACCTGCATAATTGAGCGACAGGTAATCGCCATTTTGCGCGACCAATTCAGGGAACTGGGCTTGCACATCCTGAGCCAGGAAGCCAATGGAACGCTGCGCGGAAGCGCTTTCAACATTATAACGATATGCTACCGGGTTGATTTGCATAATTTTGTGCAAAACGCCAGTCGACAGGTTCGCAATATCTTTTTTCAGGCGGCGGTCGGAAGGTAAATACATACCTGCGGTTGTAAACGTACCGGCAGGCACCGCGCCCAACAGACTATTGAAAAGCTGGAGATTGCCCGTTGTGCCATTGACACTAAATGTCCAGTTTTTATCGGCGCCAGTGTTATTGATCACAAAACCACCACTATTGCCGTGGTTGACTTTAACATAATTGAGCGTCCCGGCCATACTGTCGCCCAAAATAATACTACCCACTTGGGTTGCGGCAAAGAAGGTTCGTTTTGAGCCCACTTGCTTTTCAAATTCTAGCAAAAATTGGGCATTTTCTTCATCTGGGTTTCCTGACAGTACCCATTGGCTCTCCACGTCATGATTTCTAAATACAACGGAGGCTCCACCGGTTTCTGAATTTTCAAGGGTAAGTTGATCCTGACCGTCGATGGCGCTGATCCGGGTGCTGCCATTCACATCCAGGCGTTTGGTGGGAGTGGGCGTATTGATACCTACAAATCCTGCTTCCGTGATAAGCGCTTTGCCGTTGGTGGAAGTAAAATATGCGGCTGGACCGGTACCTGATGTTTGTGCAAAAATGGCTGGAGCGATTCCGGAAGCATTGGTCTGCAGAAAACGGGCGGCTTCAATCGCACCACCTGTCACCACTTGTAATTTACCTGTCGTACTAGTGTTGGTACCTATTAAAACGTTGTTTGTGTTGGCGTTATAAATATGTACGCCACCGACACCCGCAGGTTTCCAGACATTACTGGCAGTCATCAATGCCCCCAGGTCTATCGGACTGCTGGCGCCTGATATTTCTAACGTTGAACCGGTAAGCGACAGGGTTTGAATTTCATTGGTAGGGCTTTTGTCTGCATCACCCAGGTTGGTAATGGTGAAATTGGGGGCGGAACCTGTAATACCGATACCTGTACCCGCAGTATAGGTATTACCCGTCGGCAACGTAACGGTTCCACCGCTGTTGGAAAGCGTCAGTTGGCTGCCATTGAGCGAAAGCGTTTGCAGCTCATTGGTAGTGCTCAGGTCGCCCGCATTTACAATGGTCTGGTTAGGAGCAGTACCCGTAATATTGATGCCTGCGCCGGCAGTATAGGTACTTCCGCCGGACCCTGAAAGGTCGGCGGCAGGGGCCCAGGTCGTGCCGTTCCATTTCAGTACTTCTCCTGGATCAGCGCTCATATCATCCAGTTTTGCGGCAGTAACGGCTTGATTGGCGATATTGGCTGTAGCCACTGCATTGTTTGCCAATTCGGCTGTTGTAATGACATCCGCTTTTATTTGCAGGTCGCTGAATGGCCCGGTAACATCGCCGTTTGCTGTTGAAGTGATGGTCAGGTCATCTGAAGCATTCGTGTCGCCGGTATTCGTGATGAGCATATTGGGTTCAGCACCTGAAATATCGATTCCTATGCCTGCCATATAGGTATTGCCGCCACCGGATCCGGAGAGGTCTGCTGATGGCTCCCAGGTTGAGCCGTTCCACTTCAGTACTTCACCGTTGGATGCGCCCATATCGTCCAACTTAATGGCCGTTACTGCCTGATTGGCAAGGTTTGCTGTCGCTACTGCTGCATTTGCCAATTCGACGGATGAAATGACATCTGCTTTTATTTGCAAATCACTGAACGGACCTGTTACATCTCCATTCGCCTGTGTGCTGGTGGTCAGGTCATCCGAAGCATTGGTATCGCCGGTGTTGTTGATGACAAAATTAGGTGATGCGCCTGTAATGTTGATGCCGGTGCCTTCAGTGTACGTATCACCACTGCCGCCTCCGGAGCCGGTCAGGTCATTTGCCGGAAACCAGGCTGAGCCGTTCCATTTTAACACCTGGCCTGCTGCTGCGCCCATGTTGTCAATTTTGGCGGAAGTGATGGCCTGATTCGAAATATTAGCGGTACCGACAGCATTATTTGCCAGTTCTACAGTAGTAATTACGTCTGCTTTTATTTGCAAATCACTGAAAGGACCTGTTACATCCCCATTTGCCTGTGTGCTGGTGGTCAGGTCGTTGGAAGCGTCCGTATCACCCGCATTGATAACGGTGAAAGTTCCGCCCAAAGAAGTAACGTCGATGCCTTCTCCGGCCACAATATTTAAAGTTCCGCCCTGATCGGCAGCCGGCGCCCAGGTACTGCCATTCCATTTCAGCACCTGACCATTGGCGGCGCCCATGTCGTCCAGTTTGGCGGCTGTAACTGCCTGGCTGGCGAGTTCTGTGCTGCCTACAACGCCCGCTTTTATTTGCAGGGCGCTGAAGGTGCCGGAGATATCACCATTGGCGTTGCTGGTTGTAGTAATATCGTCTGCGGCATTTGTATCCCCGCTGTTTGCTATGGTGAAACTGGGGGAACTACCTGTTACCGAAATGCCGGAACCAGCCGTCAGGGATATGGTATTGATCCCGCTTTGATCGGCGGCGGGCGCCCAGTTTGTGCCATTCCACTTGAGTACCTGGCCGCTGGAAGCACCCATATCGTCCAGTTTATTGGCGGTGACGGCAGCATTGGCAATTTTTCCGTTAACCACGGAATTTGTAGCCAACTCATTGGAAGTCACCACATTAGCCTTTAATTGCAGGTTGGAAAACGGGCCGCTTACATCGCCATCTGCCTGTGAGCCGCTTGTCAGATCATCGGCAGCGTTGGTGTCGCCTGTATTGGTCAGCGTAAAATTGAACCCGTTCTGCGCAACGGTCAGGCCCGGGCTTCCGGTAATACCTACGGTGCCAGGTTGTACCACTGTTTTGAAAATATTGGTCACCCGCCCTTGTGCATCGACTGTAATAACCGGAATTTCTGTCGCGCTGCCGTAGGGGCCGGGCGTAACACCAGTATTGCTCAGTCCGATAGTGCCGGATGCCGTAATCGGTCCGCCGGTTAGACCGGAAGCCGTGTTGATTTGGGTAACCGTTCCGCCATTAGTACCTGTCGAGATGATATCATCGGACGGTACCCAGGCGCTTCCGTTCCATTTCAGCACCTGGCCTGTTTGTGCATTCTGTTGAGCCAGAGCCAGGGGGCTTCCGCCTGTTCCGGCACCGGTCAAAGTGGCATTGGTCTGTACCGTCTGAGATCCCCAATTGTCCCCATTGCCACCGCTACCGCCATTCGCTACATTTTGGGCGTACAGTGCATAAGGAACACTCATCAGTTGGGAGGTGCCGATTTCATCAAAAACATTCGGCGTCGTTTCTACGGAAACGGTCAGGAATTTGGCGCCGCCGCCCCAGTTGATGGAGTTAAAATCGCCCAGCAGCGGCACTCCGCCTTGCCCGATGATCAGGTTAACCAACCCGAATTCATTGGTCGAAAGTGCCTGTTTTTCAGAGTAGGCCACAGGACCGTTCGGCGCCCCGCTTCTGATGGAGAACAAAAGCGTGACGGTCTGATTGGTTAGTGGATTGCCTCCACCATCACGTATAATACTTTGATAATTAAAGCCTTGCGGTGTGAATTGCGCATACAGGGATACTGTTGCACTCAGGAAAATGAGGGTCAAATAAAAAAAACGCTGTTTCATGGAAAACATAGTTTTGGAATGTTCATCTAAAAAACCGGAATACGGCAAGTGGAATTTCAATGGTGGATTAAAAGTGGTTGATGAGGGTTTATAAGGGTTGATAAGGTTTATTAGGGTTGATGAGGTTGATAAGGGTTGATAAGGGTTTATAAGGGTTGATAAAGGTTGATAAGGTTGATGAGGTTTATAAGGGTTGATAATAACCACTCAAAAATGAACCAATTTTACTTAAAATGAGGATTCACTTTATCAACCTCATCAACCCTTATAAACCTCCATCAACCTTCATCAACCTTTATGACTCGAACAGTAGCGCTCGATTGTGATTGTTTGTCCTGGATCTGAATGAAATAGACGCCGGCTTGCCAGGTGCTACAGTTCATCCGGGTATCGTTTGGGTTATCTATGGAAAAATCCTGCACCACGGTCCGGCCCAGCAAATCAAAGACCTGTGCACTGAGTTTACCTTCTTTTTCCGCTGCATAACGGATATGAATCTGATCGGAAGCAGGGTTGGGATACACTTCCAGTTTCCAGGAAGCCAGGTCCAAATCATTGGTTAACACAGGAATACAAAGATCCGGCTGGTTAAAGCCCTGTGTTATTTTGTAAACACCTGTGGAGAGGGTCATGATAAATGGTTCCCCAACAGTATAGGTGTAACTGCGGCCACCGATTGAAACGGCTTTACCAGTCGAAGCGATCACCTGGTGGCAAAGTCCGATTTGGGCAGTAAGATTTTGAGAAAAGTGCAGGGAAGTAACAATCAGAATAGTGTAAAGGAATCGGTTCATGCTTTAACAGATATTAAATTAACACAAAGAAACAAATCTTTTGTCAGCGAAAAAGACAAAATCTATCGCGCTGTCGCATTGTTGTCATTTATGCGGGCTATAAATGTATACACCAAAAACCATTCCGGGAAACGTGCGTTGTAGTTGGCGGCATGAAAAAAAACGACAAGTCCTCCCATCTTTCTGCTGAACAGCAGCCTCCCGTACTTCTGGAGGGCGTGGATTATTATGTCGACAAGGGCCG
>JADLCC010000038.1 GCA_020847425.1 Saprospiraceae bacterium | reverse complement strand
CCTCCTCACTATAAACCCAGCTGGACTGAACGATCTTTTCAAACCAGAAAATGCCATCGGTTCCAGCCTGGAAATCATCGACGACATCCTGGCAAAGTTTGCAAAACCATGAAAACGAACTTCACTATTCAGGGCGCCCCGAACAGCCCCGTACTGGTTTTTTCCAATTCACTCGGCTCTGAAATGGGCATGTGGGATGAATTGATACCTTTTTTGTTGCCCTATTTCCGGGTGCTGCGCTACAATACACGCGGCCATGGGGGCAGTGAGGGGGTGACTCCAAGTCACCCCCTCACTAAGGCTGCTACGGTTATTGACGGGGTGGCTCCAAGCCACCCCGTCAATAACCCCCTCGGCTACACCGTCGACGAACTCGGACAAGACGTAATTGATTTGCTGGACCAGCTCGGCATTCAAAAGGCCTTTTTTTGCGGACTCTCCATGGGTGGATTGATCGGACAATGGCTGGGCATACATCACCCGCAGCGCATCAAAAAACTGGTCATCAGCAATACCGGCGCAAAAATCGGTAACGATGAGCGCTGGAACGAACGTATAACGACCATCACCACGCTGGGTATGGCTGCCATTGCAGATGAAACCATGGAGCGCTGGTTTACCGAGGCATTCCGGAAAAACAATCCTGAGCGTGTAACCGAAATGAAAACAATGTTTTTGCGAAGCCAAACCGACGGTTATGCCGGCTGCTGTGCCGCTATCCGGGATGCCGATTTCAGGAATGAACTGCATCGAATTTCGGTTGAAACGCTGGTCATCACAGGCAATGAAGACCCTGTCACCAATGTCGAGCAGGCAGCATTTCTGGCAAAAAATATCCCGAACGCCCGATTGAAAATTTTACCTGCCAGGCACCTGTCGGGCACCGAACTGCCTGCTGCATACGCGGAAGTACTGATTGATTTTCTAACGGGCGAAAATGTTTATGAGCGTGGCATGCACATCCGGCGTTCGGTGCTGGGCGATGCGCATGTGGACAAATCTCAAACGAACATCAATTTATTTAATACTGATTTTCAACAGTTTATCACCCGTTACGCCTGGGGTGAAGTCTGGTCGAGGCCCGGGCTGAACAAGCACACGCGGAGTTTGATCACCTTGTCGATGCTGATCGCGCTGAACCGGAAAGCCGAGTTGACCATGCACCTGAAAGCCGCTTTCAACAACGGCGTTTCGGTGGATGAAATAAAAGAAGTCATCCTGCAATCGGCTCTATACTGCGGACTTCCAGCAGCCAATGAAGCCATGCATACTGCCGAAGCGGTTTTTAAGGAAATGGGAATTTTATGAAAACAATAAAAACACAAGTCGGGATTATCGGAGCCGGCCCTGCCGGTCTCACGCTGGCACATTGGCTCAAAAAACATGGCATCGAATCCGTTATTCTAGAACATCGCAGCCGGGAATACGTGCAAGCAAGGGTGCGGGCAGGTTTGCTGGAACAAAACACAGTGGATATTTATAAATACCTCGGGCTGGCCGACCGACTTCTTCGGGAAGGGCAGGAGCACCACGGCGTGTATTTTAATTTCGACGGACAACGCATCCGAATACCTTTCGGCGAGCTCACCGGTGGACGCAACATCACCATTTACGGGCAGCAGGAAGTGGTGAAAGACCTTACCGATGCCTGGCTGGCGGGTGGCGGCGCTTTGTATTTTGAAGCCCCGGCGTTGAGTATTGAGGGTTTTGATACGGCACATCCGATCATTCAGTTTGAATACGAAGGCGAGCCGGGTGTTATCGAGTGCGATTTTGTGGCTGCCTGCGACGGTTTCCACGGGATCGGCCGAAAATCACTGCCCAAAAATTCATTCCAGGAATATTCCATTACGTACCCTTTCGGCTGGCTGGGTATTTTGGCGCAGGTGGCGCCTTCATCGGAAGAACTGGTGTACGCCTACCATGAAAACGGATTTGCCCTGCACAGTTTGCGGTCCTCCAAAGTAAGCCGTTTGTATTTACAGGTGGAGGATGGCGAACAAGTGGAAAACTGGCCGGACGAACGCATCTGGGAAGAATTGTCCGTCCGCCTGGGCACGGAAGGCTGGAGCCTGCAATCGGGACCCATTTTTGAAAAAAGCATCACACCCATGCGGAGTTATATGATCGACAACATGCAGTCGGAGCGGCTGTTTTTAACCGGCGACGCTGCGCATATAGTGCCGCCGACGGGAGGAAAAGGGCTGAACCTGGCCGTGGCCGATGTCAAACATCTGGTGGATGGCCTGGTGGATTTTTACCAGAACAACTCGATGCGCGGCCTGGAAGATTACACCAAAAATGCCTTGAAACGCATCTGGCGCGCACAGGATTTTTCCAATTTTATGACCACGCTTTTTCATAAACAGGCGGAGCACGGTTCGTACACTTATCGTCTGCAAAAAGCAAAATTCGACTATATCCGCTGCTCCAAAGCCTATGCGACGACCATAGCGGAAAACTACGTGGGGCTTCCCTTCGAGGCATTTATCTAACTGGTGTTTCGGGTTTCGGGTGTCGTGTTTCGGCGTACCAAACACGAAACACCCAACACGAAACACCAAACACAACACACGAACAATGAAACAAGTACCCATTATTGATATACACACGGCTGCCCGCATGGTAAAAGACGGCGATACCCTGTTGCAGGGCGGTTTCGGCATGACCGGCAATCCAGTTCACCTCATGCATGCGCTGGCGGAAACCGGCATCAAAAACCTCACTTTTGTCGGCAACAATGTGGGCGAAGTAGGCCTCGGCGGTGGCCGCTTGCTTCGAAACGGACAGATCCGCAAAATGATCGGCTCGTTTTTTACCTCCAATCCGGATGCCGTTAAGGCGGCTCAAAGCGGCGAGGTGGAATACGAATTGTTGCCGCAGGGCACCCTGGCAGAAGCGATCCGGGCAGGGGGAGCAGGTATCGGCGGTTTTTACACGCCGACTTCGGCTGGTACGCCGCTGGCGCAAGGGCGGGAAACCAAAACAATCGACGGCGTAGAGCAGGTTTTTATCAAAGCAGTTCGCGGCAATGTTGCTTTTGTGCGCGCCTGGAAAGCCGATACCGCCGGAAATTTGCAATACCGCATGACGGAGCAAAATTTCAACAAAGCCATGGCGACGGCGGCCGATCTGGTTATCGTGGAAGTGGAGGAAATTGTGCCGGTAGGCAGCATCCCGCCGGATCAAATCCATACACCGGGCTGTTTTGTGGATTACCTGGTAGAGGCGAAAGTTACCCTCGAAGACCTGGGCAGTTCGGCATCGGTATCCAGTTCAAAAAAAGTGGATGACACCCGCATGCACATGGCGAGGCGCGCATTGGCTGAATTGAAAAAAGGGGATGTAGTCAACCTCGGTATCGGTATCCCTACCCTGGTGGCCGATTTGATAACGGCGGAACACGGCATTATCCTGCACACCGAAAACGGGATGCTGGGCGTCGGTCCTGCTCCAACGGATGGCGGCGGCGCCATGGATTACCCCGTCAATGCCGGAAAAATACCCGTAACCGCGCTGGAAGGCAGCAGTTATTTTGATAGCGCCGATTCCTTTGCCATGATTCGCGGCGGGCATATCGACGTGGCCATTATGGGTGGTCTGGAAGTGGATGAAGCCGGCAATCTGGCCAACTGGGCAGTACCCGGTAAACCCCTTTTGGGCGTCGGCGGTGCGATGGACCTGGCCAAAGGCGCCAAAAGACTGATCATTACCATGACGCATACCAACCCCGACGGGTCGCCAAAAATCGTCCCTTCCTGCGCCCTCCCGCTCACCGCAATGGGTGTGACGGATATGGTGATTACCGATTTGGCGGTTTTTGCATTTCCCAATGGCAAACTGACGCTGCTGGAACTGATGCCCGGCGCTACACTGGAAGATGTGCGTGCAAAAACGAGTGCTACATTTGCCTTTTAACCCTTACTCTCTTTTCGCACCACCCGCCGCAGGTTCATTTCCTTTACAGGCTGCAACACCAGCGGCGCCTGTTCTTCATCTACTGAATCGGAGTCGAGGCCGAACCAGTTTTTAGGAGAAGAAACCCAGCCCTTTACGGTAAGGTAAACGCTGAGAATCAGTTGATCCTTCCAGGGCAGTTCGTTTTCATTGCTCAGGAACTCCTGGATAATGACAAAGCGGAAGTCGCCCGTGGGGTATTTACTGGCGCTGGAGTGGTAGCGCGAATAAATGGTAAGTTCTTCATTTTCAACAAGTTCCTGAACTACCCGGTGCATAAACACATTCATGCGCTGCTGTACCCGGAAGCCCAGGCGGAAGTTGACTTTATACACGTCATCAGGCGCGATGGTATTCACCTCGTACTCCATGGTATAGGGTTCGTCAGTGGTATCGATGTGGACAAACCAGTACACATCGGCGCGTTTAGGCTGGGTTTGCAGGATGGAGTACAATACCTTTTCCTCCACCTTTTTGTGGTTTTTGGCGCTGGTCAGGAAAACGAGATTTGTTGCGTATTTGGGTATGTCCGAGTCGTTGCTGAGTGCAATAAGTTGATCGACATAGTCCTTGATCTTTACTTCGTCATTGTAACGCGATCGGATTCCGCGCGCTGTGATCCAAAGCAGCATCATACCAAAAAGCAAGGCGCCCATGATAACCGTTACATAGCCGCCCTCGAAAAATTTGAGCGTATTGGCAACAAAAAAACTGCCTTCCCACGCCAGGTAAAACAACAGGAAAAGCCAGATGAGCAACGAATTGACCCGGTGCAGCACCATCCAGTTGGACAGCAGGATAGTAGTGCAAAACATAGTGCAGACGACAGAAAGTCCATATGCGGCCTCCATGCGCGAACTTTGCTGGAAATAAAAAACTACACTTACACAACCCAGCCAAAGGAAAGTATTCACGGCCGGTATGTAAATCTGGCCTTTCATGTTGGTGGGGAATCTTACTGTCATTTTTGGTAAAAAACCCAGTCGTATGGCCTCCGATGCAAGGGTAAACGAGCCCGAAATCATGGATTGGCTGGCGATAATGGCTGCAAAAGTGGCAATAATGATTCCCGGCCAAAGGAACCAATGCGGCATGATACCGTAAAATGGATTCTCTTCCAGCGCGGTACCTTCGTGGTGGAGCAGCCAGGCGGCTTGCCCTAAATAATTGAGTACTAAACTAATTTTGACGTAAATCCAGCTGACCCTGATGTTTTCCCGCCCGCAATGCCCCAAATCGGCATACAACGCTTCCGCACCTGTCGTACACAGGAATACGGCCCCCATGACGACCAGCATACTTGGGCTGTTGCGCAATAACTTGATGCCCATCATCGGGTTGATGGCTTCGAACACTTCCGGCATGTAAATGGCTTGACTGATGCCGAGTACGCCAAGCATCGTAAACCAGATAAACATGATCGGGCCAAATCCTTTACCTACCGCAACAGTGCCGAAACGCTGGATAAAAAACAGCGCGGAAATAATGGCGATTGTAATGCCAATGGTCGGAATACCCGGGTATTTGATGGCTAAACCTTCAATGGCCGAAGAAACCGTGATCGGTGGGGTAATCATCCCCTCTGCCAGCATGGCTGCGCCGCCCAGCAGTGCCGGGAACATCAGCCAGCGCTCCCGGCGCTTGACCAGGGAATAGAGGGAAAAAATGCCGCCTTCCCCTTTATTGTCGGCCTGAAGTACAAGCAAAACATATTTCAGCGTCGTTTGGATAGTGAGCGTCCAGAAAACGAGTGAAACGCCACCGAGTACGACTAAGCGATCGACGATTTTCCCTTCCCCTACTATAGCTTTCATAACATACAGCGGAGAGGTGCCTATGTCGCCAAAAATGATTCCGAGCGTGATAAAAATCCCTGCTGCGGAAAGCCGGTGGTGTCCGTGGTTGCCCATTGTAATGGTATTTCTTATTGACGCGCAAATGTATGGTGGTCGCAGCTTGTTTTTCACCAGAACATTTGATATTACCCATTATAAACATTGATTTTTCATAGGAATTTGCAAAAAAGCAATGTTCCTTTGCCAAATGCGGCATATTGGGAAGATACTGCTCTGCTTTTTCTTTCTGCTTCAGGGTTTGGCGGCTCAAGGGCGGGAGGCCCCGCATGTCCGTAATTTTTCTCCGGTCGATTACAATGCCCAAAACCAGAACTGGTCGCTGACACAGTCACCCCAGGGCTGGGTTTATGCAGGCAACAATGGTTGTTTGCTCGAATTTGACGGCGCGCGCTGGCAGCCCTTTTTTTTACCCGAAAAACAAACCGTACGGGCAGTTGCCACCGGGCGCAACGGTGAAATTTTTTGCGGCGGTTTCGCCGAATTCGGTTTTTGGGCAACCAACGCTTCCGGCCGGAAGGCCTACACTTCTTTGAGCAGCCAGGTACAAAACGAACAATTGCATAAAGAAGAAATATGGCACATTCTCGTGTTGCCCGATTGTGTATTGTTTCAGTCTTTTTCTATTATTTATAAATATGATTATCAAAAAGTAACGGCAATAAAGCCCCCAGAGGCTATTATGTTTGCCGGGCATGTTGGCGGACGGATTTTACTGCCCGTCATAGGCAGGGGCCTGTACGAATTATTGCCCGACAATACGTTTCGGTTCCTCGAAGGCACGGCTGTTCTACAGGATAAAATTGTGCAGTTTCTTGTCCCCGGGCCTTCCGGCAGCATCTGGATCGGCACCACCAACCACGGTATGTATGAATGGCGGGATGGTCATTGCAGCGAATGGGAGAACCCCCTGAATACAGCGCTGCGCAAATACCAGATTAATAAAGCAATTGCTTTAAGCACCGGCGGATGGGCGATCGGCACTATTCTGAACGGCGCCTACATTTTGGATGGATCGGAGCAGTTGATGTGCCAGATCAGCCGCGCAAACGGCCTGCAAAACAACACCGTGCTTTCCATGATCGAAGACCTGAACGGCAACCTTTGGCTGGGACTCGACCGGGGTATCGATTTTGTTGCGCTGCAATCGCCACTTACTTTTTTCAACGACCAAACGGGGAAAATCGGCACCGTTTATACCGCCGTGCAGTGGTCCGACCAACTCTATCTGGGCACAAACCAGGGCGTTTTTGTAAGAAGCGCATGGCACAACGGGCAATCTGATTTTCAATTGGTTGAAGGCACCCAGGGGCAGGTCTGGAACTTGCAGGTGTTTGATAATCAACTGATTTGCGGGCACAACATCGGTACGTTTGTCATTGAAAAAAACAACGTAGCCCAAAAGATATCCGAAATAACCGGCGGCTGGTGCACTTTGCAGGTGCCCGGACGCCCTGATATTCTGGTGCAAAGCACGTACACGGGGCTGATCTATTTTCGTAAAAATGCAGCGGGGAAATGGCAGTTTGTGCAACGTATTGCCGGGTTTAGCGAACCGCTCAAAAAAGCCGTTTTTGATGCATCGGGTAATCTATGGGGGGTGCACCCCAATCGTGGCCTGTTTCGGCTCCGCCTGAACGGGGACCTGACGCAAGTGACCGAATTCAGGGCCTATACCAGGGAGGATAAACTGCCGTCCGATTTTAAACTGGGCCTGACGATGATTGGAGAAGAAGTCGTCGTCAATGCGGATCCCGCTCCGCGCCGGATTGTTTTGTCAGGCGAACAAATTGCGTTTGTCCCGATAGCACAGCCGAGTTTCAGCCAGAAATGGCTGCCGGGCGCAGGCGCCGATTATTTTATTCTGGACAGCAATGCCATCCGGCTGGTTTCTGCCGGGAAAACCTACAATTTGCTGCTTTCGCTGGTACCCGGTTTTGAAAATATAGTGGCACTGCGACCCAATGTCTACCTTTTTTGTCTGGAAAATGGATTTGCTCTGCTCGATCAACAACAAATCGGGCACGCACAAACAAATGCGCCGGTTCATCCTTGTATTCGCCTGATCGAGGCGGCAGACGGCGGAACGGTGATGCCGGATAGCACGCCTAATATTCGGTTTAAGTGGCATCAAAACAGCCTGCTTTTCCGGTTTGCGGCGCCCTTTTTTGAGCGCGCACCAAAATTCTCCTGGAAACTGGATGGTTTTTCAGACCAATGGTCGCAGTGGCAATCGGCCCCTGAAAAAGAATTTACCAACTTGCCGGCCGGGGAATACACGTTCAGGGTTCGGGCCGATACGGGCGAAGCAGAGGCCGTGGTGCATTTCCGGATAGCCCCACCCTGGTACCTTTCCAACTGGGCAGCCTTCGTTTATTGCCTGCTGGCCCTGGGCCTTTTCTGGACGATGGAAATTGTCAACCGCCGCCGGCTGCAACGCCAGCGGCAGCGCCTGGAATCGGAAAAAGAACACGAAATCCTCGTGCTGGAAGTGGAAAACAAAAGCCGCGAACTTTCCAATGCGGCCCTCAACCTGATCCGGAAAAATGAAGCCTTGCAAAGCCTCAAAGACGACCTGCTCAATTCGCAAAATGAAACCAGGTCGATCCAGAAAATAATTCGCCGGATAGATGAACATCTGGAAGCCGACCATGACTGGGAAATTTTTGAAGCATCCTTTAACCGGGTGCATGACGATTTTTTCAAACGGCTGATGCAGGACTACCCCGATCTGACCCCCGGCGACCTGCGCCTGGCGGCATATCTGAAAATGAACCTCTCTTCTAAAGAGATCGCGCCCCTGCTGAATATCTCCATTCGGGGGGTAGAAAACAAACGTTACCGGCTGCGCAAAAAAACCGGCCTGCCGGAAGATGCCAATTTGACCGAGTTTATGATGCGTTTTTGACCATTTACGCCTATTTTGGACATGGCGTAGTCATGGTGAGGTGCGTTTTTGAATGTTTCTTGTTGTTTCCCCATAATTTCATCCTGTCAAATATTTCGGTTGCCGAATTTTCGTTTAAAATGGAAATGGCAACTGGGCTAGTACCGATGAAATAACAAGTTCTCGATTTCATCGGTACTTAGGGGCAATGACAAAAAACATTCCATGAACAGATTACTACTTGTATTCCTTTTCGCGTTTTCTGCCAGCGTAGTAGCTACTGCTCAGGCGCCCGTCACGCCCGTCGGGTTCTCCGCCACTGCCTTCGAGCGGCATGTGGAGTTGCGCTGGCAACCGAATTCCGAACCCAATATCCAGGGCTATAAAATTTTCAGGCGCGCAGGAGACAGTGGCGATTTTGAATTCCTGAAACAAGTGAACAACGCCGTGGCTACCCTGGACTGGACCGGCGCGGCACAAATCGGCAACACCTTTCAGTATAAGATCAAGGCTATCGCGACCAATAGCATGGAAAGCGGCTTCACGGAGGCTGCAACGGCTTCTCTGCAAACCATGTCGGATGAGGCCCTGCTGGAAATGGTCCAACGATCTACCTTCCGCTATTTCTGGGATTATGCCCACCCGGTCAGCGGCCTCGCAAGAGAACGCAACAACGGCGACGACAATATTGTCACCTCCGGCGGTTCGGGTTTTGGTATTATGGCGCTGGTGGTCGGTGCTGAACGCGGCTGGGTAACCCGCGAAGAAGCCGTCAACCGCATGGTCCAGATTGTTTCCTTCCTGCAATTTGCCGATAAATTCCACGGCGTTTTTCCGCACTGGATGAATGGGACAAACGGCAATGTGGTGCCGTTCAGCCAGTATGACAATGGCGCCGATCTGGTGGAAACCGCATTCCTGATGCAGGGCCTGCTGGCGGCGCGGCAGTATTTCAACCAGGATACGCCTTTGGAAAATGCCGTGCGCAGTGTCATTACCGGTCTATGGGAGGATGTGGAATGGGACTGGTTTCGCAAAAACAACAGCCCGGTGCTGTACTGGCACTGGTCGCCCAATTACGGCTGGCAGATGAATTTCCAGCTGCGCGGTTTTTTTGAAGCACAGATCGTCTACCTCCTGGCAGTCGCTTCGCCTACCCACCCGGTACCGGGCAGTTTGTACCAAACGGGCTGGACCGCCGGCAACTACTCCAATGGGTCTTCCTTGTACGGGCATCCAGTGTATTGCGGACCTTATGGTGGCGGACCCATGTTTTTTGCGCACTATTCATACCTGGGTTTTGACCCGCGCGGTATCAAGGATGCGTATTGCAACTATTTTGTACGCAACCGCAACCACGCGCTGATCCAGCGCGACTACGCCGTAGCCAATCCCGAAAACCATGTTGGTTACTCCGCTAATTGCTGGGGCCTCACTTCCTGCGACAGCCCGGGTGGTTATGCGGCCCATGATATTTACCCGACCAATGACAATGGCACCATTGCACCGACTGCCGCGCTGGCTTCCATGCCTTACGTGCCGGCAGAAAGTATTGCGGCCTTGCGCTGGTTTTACCGCGAACAAGGGGCAAAACTCTGGGGGCTGTACGGTTTTTACGATGCCTTCAACCTCGATCAGAACTGGTTTGCCACGTCCTACCTGGCCATCGACCAGGGGCCGATAGTAGCCATGATCGAAAATTACCGCAGCGGCCTGCTGTGGAATTTATTTATGCAAAACCCGGAGATACAGCCGGCGTTGGATGCCATCGGATTTGTACCGGACGCTTCGGCTACGCATGATTTTGACCTTACGGAAAAAGGTTTTACCGGACAACTGTGGCCGAATCCTGTTGGCGCCGATCAAACGGTTTCACTGGATCTCGTGCTGAGTCGCCCGCAGGTGCTGAGCGCGTCACTGTGGTCGATCGACGGTCGGCAGCAACGCAAAATTTTTGACCGGAAAATATTTTCAAGCGGTTCGTACCAGGAAACATTTGATCGGAACGGACTGGCGCCCGGGGTCTATTTTTTAGCCCTTAAAAACGAACAGAACAGAATAGTTTCTCAAAAAATAATCCTGCAGTAAAAAAGGTTGATAAGGGTTGATGAGGGTTTATAAGGGTTGATAATACATCAGCTCGAAAAAAATTAAATCGCTTCATTTTCGAGCTGATGTATTATCAACCCTTATAAACCCTCATCAACCTTTATCAACCAAAATTCACAAACAATTACCAACCAATTTTTTCACTAACCATTTTAATGGAGCAAGTATGAAAAAGAATCTCCTCGCTGCTTTACTCGCCTTACTCGGATGTTTCGGGCTAAACGCTCAGGTCTCGTATGAAGACTTTGAGGGTGGATCCGGACTTACCTGGACGGGCCTTAACGGGGTCTACAATGGCACAGTTGCCAACCCCGCCGCCGATGCCGTCAACGGCTCGGCAACTGTTGGTTCGTACACCAACGTCAACACCTTTGATTTCTGTTTTAACATTTCCGACCTTCCTTCGGCATTAGATGTTTCAGAATTCAACCAGTTCAAAATGAAAGTATGGTCGCCTGTGGCCACGGGTAAAATCCTGTTCAAACTCGAAACTGTAGGCGGTGGTTCATTTACTGAAAAATTCGTGGATATTTCCGCTGCTAACCAATGGGTAGAATATACATTCGACCTGTCGGCAGGCACCAATATGACCACTTTGAACCGCATCACGCTTTCATTCAATTCATTTGTATTTGATGCCAGCACCTTTTACTTCGACGATATCCGCGCTGTAAAAGCGGTGCGCACGTTTGAAGACTTCGAAACGCCTTCCGGTGTCAACTGGGGCAGCATTAACGGCACGTACAACGGCGCTATTGCCAATCCCGGCCCGAATCAGGTGAACGGCTCCGCTACTGTGGGCTCTTTCACCAACAATCCGGCTGCCGACTACAGTTTTGCTTTCGGCACATTTACGACACCGCTCGATCTGACGAATTTCAATCAGTATCGCATGCAACTCTGGGCGCCGCAGGCAACCCAGGTGCTGTTCAAATTTGAAGGGACACCGAATAGCCAGTTTATCGAAAAAGTAGTCAATGTGGCTGTTGCCAACCAATGGCAGGAGTACACATTCGATTTCTCTGCTGCCGAAGGTATTACAACGATCACCAAGTGCCTGATAGCCTATTCGCCCGGCGTACTGGGCAGCACGGATACTTATTACATCGATAATATTTATGCCGTACCCGATCAGTGCCCGGATGTGGAACCCGATCCTGATGTCATCGACGATTTTGATTGCAACCGCAATGCTGTGTACAGCGCCGGTTGGGATAGCCTGGTTGTGATCAACAATCCCGATATAGATGGCGATAATAATTCCAAAAAAGTAGGCCAATGGAACCGCCCTGCCGGTAACGGTACGGAATACGCCGCATTGGTGATCGACTACGAAAACCCGATTGATTTGAGTGTGCGCAACCAGTTCAGCGCGCAGGTATGGTCGCCTAAAATAGGCAAGATGTTGCTGAAAATTGAAGGGCCAAATGGCAATAAAGAATTCTTAATCCCGATCACGGAAACCAATGCCTGGGTGACATATACGGCTGATTTCAGTAGTCGGGTAGGATTGGGAGATACCAGATTAGTTGTTTTCTTCGGGGCCACAGAAAATGGTGAAGCCGGTGATATCTACTATATTGACAACATCAAGATGTCTGCTCCGGCAGAGCTGCCTCCGCTGGAAGACTTCCAGGGAGCGGAATTGAACCTTGGCTGGTTGGGGCTCGATTTGAATACTGTACTGCATGGTAATTTCAGCGGACCAACGGATAACAGCAATCCGGGTGGCGTAAATAACTCCACCAAAGCAGGATGCTATTCCAAAGGCGCTTCCAACTTTTCCACCCTGCAAGTACTGTCGGCTAGTCCTTTTAACCTGACAAATTACCCGCAGTTCAATATCGACATCCTCAGCCCGACCGCAGCAGTAGCCAATGAAACGGAAGTAACATTCCAACTGATTTCCGCCATTGATGGCGCGAAAGAGGCGACTGCAAAAATTAAAACACCCGGAGAATGGGAGACCATGTCTTTCGATTTCTCTGCTTTTGTATCCATCACTGATTTCCAGGAAATCCGCATTCTGTTTGACCCGGGTACTGTCGCCATCGGCCAGACCTGGTGCGTCGATAACCTGCGCCAGGGCCTGACGACCACAGATCCTTGCCTCGACGTGGTAGCCAACCCGAAAATTATTGATGACTTTGAATGCCAGCGCAACTACACCAACATTTTTTACGGTGCAGATGACCTGGAAGTGGTGAATAATCCGCACCTGAACGCTGACAACTCATCTATCAAGGTGGGCGAGTACAACGACCCTCCGGGCGCTTTTGCAGGTATCGGTTTCCAGTTGGCTGCGCCACCTGATCTGAGTGTGTACAACCAACTCCAGGTAAAAGTCTGGTCTCCTGTGGCCAATGCGCCTTTCCTGTTCAAACTACAAGGCGGTCAGGGTCAATTCGAGGTGTTTGATACCTTGCCGGAAGCCAATAAATGGTACACGTTCAGCATCGATTTCAGCAATCCTCCTCCGACGTACAGCAACGGTACACAACTGGTTATCTTCCTCAATGTGTTCAATGAAACAGGCGGCGGCACGTATTATGTAGATGCCATCGAATGGAAACGCCAGTCGTACAACGGCTGTATCATCGATTTTGAGACGCCTGCTACAACCATCACGGCTTTCAACTATTTCGACCAGGGCTCTTACAACCAGCCTTTTGAAGCAGTTGACAACCCGAACCCGGATGCAGTGAATAGCTCTTCCACGGTTGGTAAATTCGTGAAAGCCAGCGATGGCGGTATGTTTACCGGTTTCTACACCGACCTGGATGCTCCAGTGGATTTTGAAGGCGAAAAAGTAATGCACGCCAAAGTGCTGATGGATCACCTGGGTGTGTTCGTACTCAAAATCGAACAGGACAAGTCGGGCAACAACTTCGGCGCTACCGAAATTCCTTACAACAATACCACCATCAATCAGTGGGAATCGACCACCCATGACTTTAGCACGGCGCCGGAAGGTGCGAAGTACTATCGTTTTACGATTTTCTTCGACTGGTTTATGAGCGGTAACGGCACATCCGATGTGACCTCTTACTTCGACGACATTTCGATTGGCAGTGACTTGTGCGGCCTCGTCGGTACC
The DNA here is from genome assembly GCA_020847425.1 of Saprospiraceae bacterium. Lineage (GTDB taxonomy): Bacteria > Bacteroidota > Bacteroidia > Chitinophagales > Saprospiraceae > M3007. The sequence continues at coordinate 3,735 of JADLCC010000038.1, read as the reverse complement.
TGGCAGCCACTGCCGGTTGAGCCGATGAAAATATCGCCCAACCCGGTAAGTACAAACCTTCGGGTGGAAAACTTTAGGGACATCGACCGCCTGGAAGTATTTAATGCTTACGGACAACGTGTGATGGTGCGCAACACCAACCTCGACCTTAAAGTAGATGTGGATGTGGCTGCTTTGCCTCCTGGTGTTTACCTCTTGGCCGGCTACAACCCACAAGGTGTGCTGATTGGAAATGCGAAGTTTATCAAACAATAAGTAGTTATTCGTTATTAGTTATTGGTTATTGGTTATTGGTGCTGATAATCAGGCATTTGCAAAAAAATATAATCAAAACTAATATCGACTAAATATTTAGAACTACTATAGTTTACCTCGTTCAAGTCAGGCGGTGACTGTCAGTCACCGCCTGACTGAATCGAGTGCCTGAGCATTCAATGGAATGCTTATCCTTTTACACCTCAACAACAGGTTACTCCAAACTCGCCGCGCTACTAAAAACAAACAGGTATGAGGTCAAAATGAGCCGATGTTCAATTTTGCCTTTTGCTCTTTGCCCTTTTATTTAATTCTCTCATCCCATATCCTCCCTGAATGTCGCGCTATCTATCATTGATATGGCTACTCCTGCTCCTTTCTTTTGGAGCGCAATCCCAGCAGAAGACACCGACGCTTTTGCCGAATAACCAGTTAAACGGTCCGTTCTCGCTCGATGAATTGCAGCGCCGTAATTTTTTATTTTTCTGGGAATTGGCGCATCCGACCACTTTTCAGGTGCCCGACCGTTATCCCAGGAATGATTTTTCGAGCATCGCCGCCACAGGATTCGGGCTTTCCACCTATCTGGTAGGCGCAGAACGTGGCTGGATTACCCGCCTGCAGGCCGCTGATCGGGTGCTGCAAACGCTCCGCTTTTTAAAAAACCTGCCCCAGGGCCCCGAGCCTTCCGGTACCGCCGGTTACCGCGGCTGGTTTTATCATTTCCTGAATAACCACAATGCGCTGCGGTATGATAAAGTCGAACTGTCCAGTATCGACACAGGTTTGCTCATGGCCGGTATTTTGTCCTGCATGAGTTATTTCGACCGCAACGACCCAACTGAAAAAGACATCCGCGAAACGGCCGATTTTTTGTTTCGCCGCGTTGAATTTGACTGGTACCTCAACGAACACCACCGCATGAGCATGGGCTGGTTCCCGGAAAAAGGGTTTCTGTCGGCCGACTGGCGGGGCTACAACGAGGCCATGATCCTGGTCATTATGGGCCTCGGCTCGCCTACCCACCCCATTCCTGCCGACGGCTGGGAAGCCTGGTGCAAACCGTATTTCCGCGCAGCATTTAAAGGCCAGGATATGGTCAATTTCGGGCCTCTGTTCGGTCACCAGTACAGCCACTGCTGGATCGATTTTAAAGGCATACAGGATCCCTACATGAAAAAAATGGGGATCGATTATTTTGAAAACAGCCGCCGCGCTACCCTTGCCAACCGGCAGTACTGCATTGATAACCCCTTGAAATTCAAAGGCTACAGTGAAAATGTGTGGGGTCTTACTGCCGGCGACGGCCCGGATGCCGAAATGGAGCACAATGGCAAACGCATTTTTGCGCCGGGTTACGGCGCACGCGGCGCAGCTATAGATTACCTGGAAGACGACGGGACCATTGCACCCACGGCCGCCCTGGCTTCCATGCCTTTTGCACCCGAATATGTGCTGCCATTAGCCGAAACGTTCTGGAACCGCTGGCCCATTGGTGCCTATGGCTTCTTCGACGGCTACAATGAAACATTCACGGATATTTCCCGCTCGCCAAATGCCCAACCGGGATACCCTTTCTGGGTGGACCGCGACTACCTCGGCATCGACCAGGGGCCGATCGTGCTGATGATTGAAAATTACCGTTCCGGCTTCCTCTGGAACCTGATGAAAAAGAACCCTTATATCGTGCAGGGACTGAAACGCGCCGGATTTGAAGGCGGCTGGCTGGAAAACAAGGAAGCGCAACAAGCAACAAAGGGAATTGCCTTTGCAGACGGGCAAAAGGCTAAAGTAAACCCGGATGTGCCCGTCGAGCCCAACAGTTTTTTCAAAAGATTGACCTATGAGGATAAAGCCGGCGAACAACTGCATTACCAACTGATGGAGCCCGTCAACCAGCGCAGCGCAGCAAAATACCCGCTGGTTATCTTTCTGCACGGCTCCGGCGAACGGGGCGCTGGCAACAGAGAACAAATGAGAAACGGTGTACATGCTTTTTGCGAAAAAGATATGCGTACCAAGCATCCCTGCTATCTGCTCGTACCGCAATGCCCGCCCAATGAAGTCTGGGGGGGCGTGACCCGCGATTGGGAACAGGTTGTTTTTAACGACTCCACCTACAGCCGTTCCGGTAAACTGGTGATCGAACTCATTGACAACATGCTGCGCGAAAACCCGGAAATAGATCCCAACCGGATTTATATCACAGGGCTGAGTATGGGCGGCTTCGGCACGTTCGACCTGATGATGCGCCGGCCTGACCTGTTTGCCGCCGGCCTGCCGCTTTGTGGCGGCGCCGATCCGGCGTTCGCCGACCGGATCAAAAATATACCTGTCTGGGCTTTTCACGGCAGGCTCGATGAAGCCGTTTACCCAAAATATGACTGGCAAATTGTGGAAGCCCTCCAAAAGGTGGGCGGAAATGTGAAATACACGGAGTACAGCACCTTGAGCCATAATATCTGGGACGTCACATACTATAACCCTGCTGTGCTGGAATGGCTTTTTGCACAGCGTAAAAAATGAAGAAGGGTTTGAGGGTTGGATCGTTTGATGGTTTGAGTTAGTAACTCTTGGCTTTACGTTTCCACCACAAACCATCAAACCCTTTCAAACCATCAAACCTTCCATCCAACTTTCGACCATGAAAAAAATAAAATACATTCTGTTGATTGCACAGGCACTTTTTGCCGGATCGGTAAGTGCCCAACTGTATAAACCTTCGCCGGGCATTGAAACCAAGGTGAATGTTTTGCTGGCGAAAATGACCCTCGATGAAAAAATCGGCCAGTTAACGCTGTACACAACCGACTGGGGCAGCACCGGACCCACCATCCGGGAAGGTTACAAAAACGATATTCGTAGCGGCGCCTGCGGCAACTTGTTCAATAGCCATACCGTCGGGTTTGTGCGCGATTTGCAGAAAGTGGCCGTGGAAGAAACCCGTCTGAAAATCCCGCTGCTGTTCGGTTACGACGTCATACACGGTTACAAAACAATATTCCCTATTCCGCTGGGCGAAGCTGCTAGTTGGGACCTGGAAGCCATCGAATTGTCGGCACGCATTGCTGCTACCGAGGCCTCGGCCGCAGGTCTGAACTGGACCTATGCACCTATGGTGGATATCAGCCGCGACCCCCGCTGGGGTCGTGTGATGGAAGGCGCGGGCGAAGATACCTGGCTCGGCTGCCGCATTGCCGAAGCGCGGGTGCGCGGGGTGCAAGGCAAAAAAATCGGCAGTACGGATGCCATGTTGGCCTGCGTGAAACACTACGCCGCTTATGGCGCCGCGACTGCCGGGCGTGACTACCACACCGTGGATATGAGCGAACGCTTTTTCCGCGAATACTACCTGCCTCCATATAAAGCAGCCGTACAGGCAGGCGCTGCCACGGTAATGACCTCGTTCAACGACTATGACGGCGTACCGGCCTCCGGCAATAAATACCTGCTCACCAATATTCTCCGCAATGAATGGGG
>JADLCC010000037.1 GCA_020847425.1 Saprospiraceae bacterium | reverse complement strand
TAATGCGAATCATGGGTTAAAAGAGCCAGAAACACAAAGCGGCAGCAATGGCACCAAAGATATGGAGGATCAAGCCTTTTGTGTTTCTGACTTTAGAGGCTCTTTGGACGTCAGTTTTATCGATAAGCCAATTAAACCAACTTTCCATGGGCTGCCTGACAGTAGAGACGGCAGTTGAAAACAGGTCATCGGCTGCTTTTTTGAATTGTCTGGTAGTTTGAGATTCACCTTTTATGAGTTTTACAGGGGTATAAATGGAGGTTTTGGAGTTTTTGAAAAGATCGGCATGCAATTCTTTATTAGCATATGCCTTATCGGCAAAGACCCATCTGTTGTTAAGTTGAGTCAAAACAGGTCGGATTGCTTCCAGGTCATTTTCCGCAGCGGAAGTGATACCCAAGTACTCTGGAAAAGGCAATTTGCCTTTTCGATAAAATGCCACAGCATGGAGTTTGACACCGAAATAGTAAATACCCTTTGTAGAACAGAAGGATTTTTCAGACAATTCAGGTGCCACTTTGCCTTTCCTTTTACCAGAACAGAGCATGATAGGCATAGAGTCAATTAAAGAAATGCTTGCATCAATATATTGATTTTCAGTGTTTTGCAAATCGTTTAAGATCAAGTTGATCAAATAAGGTATGCTGTTGGACAAATTATTCAGCCGTGCATTGAAATTGGCATAAGCCGGCAAATCAGGAAACCAACTGCGCAAATAGCGATTGGCATAATCGTAGATTTCTGCTTTGATATGCTTATTTTCAAAACGACGACAGTATAAATAAATGGTCAGCAGTTCAACATCGGTCAATTTTTCATTAGTGGGTGCTGAATTGCGACTAAATCGTTGATGATAAATGCAAAGTACATTATCATTGCAATCGCAGAGATAGCAGTACAGGCGAATGAGTTCCAACTCTTTCATAGTCAATATTATATAGTGTGAGAACTACAAACATATTAACTATTCTGTATCCTTGCTATCTCTGCTTTTAACCCATGATTCGCATTTATATTGAATTTCAAGCAAAGGGTTCAATTAGTTTGGCATGGGTGGTGATTTGTCGTTGGCGGGACGCACAACGACGGCCCGGGCGGCTAACTTAATCATTGATGATGTGAAAATTATGGCCAATAGGATCATTGCATAAATTCGGGACGGCTCATGTCTGCCCGCTCAGGTTGCTGCATTCAGGCGCTTATTTTGCGTTTGTTTGGTAAATGATTTGCTAACAAATGGCTCCCCAAAACTTTTTTTCAAAAAAATAATATTTTTTTCATATAAAAAAAATCAACAAATCGTGATGTTATCGTATGTGTAAAGGGTTTAATTCTTTGATAATGCAGCACTATATGCCGATAACATGTGGAAAATAAGTAATTTGGTTGCAAGCGGGGATTCTGAAAATATTCAACAAATTCATTTTTGTGTTCTTTGTGTATGGTAGGAATGTTTGCACTTTTGTACTGTCAATAAGAGGAAGCGGCGGTGGTACTTGAGGAAGCGGTAATTATTGACCCATAGATTTTGAAACTTTTCATGAGATTATATACGGGAAACCGACCCGGCGCAAACGAGCGCCGGGTTTTTTTTTGCCCCTGCGCTTGGTAAGGCACCGAGCAAAATGCAAAAGACAAAAAAGCATCCGGGCGGTTGGAACACGCACTAATCACCCGCAATTTTGGCTTGCGGTCTGGTTGAAAAAACTTTTTTTCAAAAAAATGTATATCTTTTAAAAAGAAAAATTCAACAAATACTCTTGTAACAGCATATGTATTAGCCATTATTTGGGCCAAATACGCCATTATTAAAGAATAATATGAAACCACGCTCAATTTGAATGGTTTTCTGGCCGGCAGGACAAATCAACAAATTCGTTTTTTTGTTCTTTACCAGTGGGCAGACTTGCTGCACTTTTGTATCATCAATAAAAGCAAACGGCGGTGCTAAGGAAGAAAGCGGAAATTATTGATACCCAGATTTGAAACTTTTCATGAGATTATATACGGGAAACCGACCCGGTGCAAACGAGCACCGGGTTTTTTTTTGCCCCTACTGTTGGAAAGGGCAAAAGACAAAAGGCAAAAAACAAAAGAACAATCGAGTGGTTAAATTGCCTTTTGCTCATTGCCTCTTGCCCTTTTATTAACGTTGTTTACGGAAATCGGCAATGGAGAATCGGATCTGGTCGTAAGAGAATCGGTGCTCGAAGTGCTCGAAGATTTCTTTTAAAGGGTACGGTTCGCTAAAAAGAGTCAGCGCGCCCTGGATAATATCCATTTGTTCCGGTTGCACCCATTGGCGAATATCCAGTAATTCGCCACGCTCATACATGGTAGCCAGGTGCCCGGTCACCGTCATCGGGCTCACATTGCGCATTTCGGCAATTTCTGCTACAGATTTCCCTTGTTTAAACAATTCCCAACTCTGCAGATAGGTGCTGCCTGTTACTTTGGCGCCTTCATTTGTTTTTTCCAAAACGAACCGGCGAATAGCGCCAATAAAGGCATCGCCGTACAATTGCAGTTTTCGTTCGCCCACACCCGTCACATGCATCAGATCGGCATCGCTCAAAGGGCGTTTTTCTGCCATTTCCGACAGGGTGGCATCACTAAAAATGAGATAAGGCGGCATCCCCTGCTGCTGTGCAATACTGCGCCGCAGTGCAACCAGCAGATCGAACAATTCTTCCTTGAGCGTTTGCGCCCTGGTTTTTTCCACAAAGCGAACGTGTTTTTCTTCCGGTTTAGGTTTGGGTTGCGGCAGTGCGAGTATTACTTTTTTGTTTTCAAACAACACTTTGCGGCCGCTTTCCGTAATGCGCAGGCGGCTGAAGTCGTCGTAAGCAATTTCAAGCAGGCCCGAATGCAGCATTTGAGCGAGCAGGAAAATCCAGTCCTCGAAGCTGTACTCTTTTCCTGCGCCGTATGTTTTTATTTGGTGGTAGCCTTGTTCAACAATTTCACGGCGCTGGCTGCCGCGCAGGATATCGACCAGCAGGTTCATACCCACCTTTTCCTCAACGCGCATAATGGCAGACAGGGCTTTTTGTGCGGTGATGGTGCCATCGAATTTGCGGGGTGGATGCTGACACACGTCACAGTTTCCACAATTGCCCTCATGCGGCTCGCCAAAATAGTTGAGCACCGTCTGCCGGCGGCAAACCGGCGCTTCGGCGAATTGATACATCCGCTCCAGTTTGGCAATTTTGAGTTGTTTTTGTTCAGCGCTACCTTCTCCTTCCTCGAACATCTGGCGATAGGACTGTACATCGCTGTAACTGAAAAAAAGCAAAGCGTCGGAAGCCAACCCATCACGACCGGCGCGGCCGATTTCCTGGTAATACCCTTCCAGGTTGCGGGGCAGGTTGTAGTGGATGACAAAACGCACGTTACTTTTGTCGATGCCCATGCCGAAAGCGATGGTGGCACAAATGATGGGCACCCGGTCGTTGATAAAATCCTCCTGTACTTTGCTGCGTTTTGCTGCGGGCACTTCGGCGTGGTAAAATGCGGTGCGGAAACCGCGGGCATTCAGTTTGCCTGAGAGGTCTTCGCAACTTCTTCTCGAAAGGCAGTAGATGATCCCCGACTGTTTGGGGTGTTGCTTCAGAAATTCGACGATTTGTTCGAGGCGGCGCTGGCCCGGCCGCACCTGCAGGCTGATATTGGGCCGGTCGAAAGAAGAGATAAAAACTTCGGGGTTGCGCAGGTTCAGTTGTTCGATAATATCCTTGCGGGTCAGTTTGTCGGCCGTAGCAGTAAGCGCCAGCAGCGGCACTTGCGGAAACTGATCTTTTAAAAACCGGAGTTGGGTATATTCCGGTCTGAAGTCGTGCCCCCAGGCGGAGATGCAATGCGCTTCATCTATGGCAAAAAGGCTGATTTTCAGTCGTTTAAGCAAGGGCTGAAAACTTTGAGACACCAGTTTTTCCGGACTTACGTACAGCAGTTTAATATGACCTGCCAGCAGGGCATCTTCCACCTTTCGGGTTTGCTGGCTATCCAGCGAACTGTTCAGAAACGCGGCCGGGACACCGTTGGCGCTTAGTCCTTCCACCTGGTCTTTCATCAGGGCAATGAGTGGACTCAATACGACGGCCGTACCTTCCAGGGTGATGGCAGGGATCTGGAAACAGATGCTTTTGCCGCCGCCGGTTGGCATGAGCACCAGCACATCGCGGCGCTCGTAGACCGTGCGGATAATGTCGGCTTGCAGCGGCCGGAAAGCATCAAAACCGAAGTACTGTTTGAGTGCCGATTGGGCTTGTGTAAGGGACATAGAGGAGGTTGAGGGTTGAGGGGGTGAGATTGTTGAGGGGTTGAGACGGTGAGGGTGGCAACTCATTACGGATGCCCAGCGTTGCAACTTCTCAACGCTCAACATCTCAACCCTTATTTGTTGTTGCAACGGCTCAGCCCCGCCTTTGCCTGTGCATGTAAACTATTGGCGTATTCTTTCGGGCGAAGGCCCAGGCAGCGCTGAAAAGCACTTCTGGCGCCGGAATAATCCCGTTTTTCTTCGAGCACAAGTCCGATTTGCAAAGCGGCATTGCAGGCAAAGTACCAGGATTCTTTGGCTCCGTTGTCGAGGGTTTGCTGATAAAAGCGAATGGCTTCGGGCGATTTTCCCATTTTATGGGCGATGCGCCCGAGCCTGTAGGTGTACTCCAGAGAAAGTTTTCGATTCGTGCTATAGTCGGCGCCGGCGTTTTTCAACAGATCATAAGCGCGCTGGTAATAGCCGCCATCAAAAAGCAGGCGGGCTTTGATCAGTCTAATATCGGGTATTTCAGCACTGTTGGCTTCCTGTAAAGCGGCTTTATCGGGTTCTGAATTGTTGGCGCCTTTTTCCCGCACCATCTTGATATTGTGGTAGTACGCCTGTTGATTGCCCTGTATCAGATTGAACCAGGCCAGTTTCTGGTAACATTCTTTGACACCGTTGGCGCCGCCGTATTGTTTCAAAAACAACTCGAGCGGCAGGTTGGCATCGCCATCCAGGCGGCGCAGTTTTGCGAGGCCGAGCATGTAGTGGCGCTGGTATAATTCGTGGTAATTGCTGCCGGACGGGAAATTTTGCAGCATCCGGACGGCCTCATCATTTTGTTCCGCACGCATGGCAATAGTAGCCTGGGCAAATGCCGCGAGAGGGTTAGTTGCAGGGTTTAGTTTGCTGTTTTTGATGGTTTCCCAGGCCAGGGCGGGTTTGTTGTTGAGGTATAACTGGAGAAAAGCGTAGGTAACTACGGCTTCGTCCTCAAAAATAAATTCATGCCGACGGGCATAGGTCAACACCTCTTGCAGTTCATTCAGGCCTTGATCTGTGGTGCCGCTCATGCCACCCAAACCTCGTACGACCCATTTGTAATCATCCGGCACATTGCCGATCATCGCATGTAGCAGCCCCAGGCTTTTTTTGTTGGCGATAAAATCAGGGTATTTCTTCTGGTTGAGTTCGAGCAATGCATACGCCTGTTTGACATCGCTTGCCCCGCTCATAAAATCGCTGAAACGGATGCGCAGGATGGCCCACTGGAGCCTGATTTCAGCCTGTGTATACAGGTAATAAGGCGATTGCCGGTCGCCACGCGAAATTTTATCGAGCCGGGAATCCATGTTTTTGGACAGGCGGCGGTATTCTGTTTCGTTATCGTTGGCAAAAACGGTGACGAAGTCCAGGTAGTTTTCCACGTAAACGGCCATCAGGTTATCCGGCTCGTTTCGTTTCATCTGGTCAATTAAAACGCGGGATTCTTTCAGGCGAAGGCTCAGAGCATGCTGGTAGGCTGTTTTTGCCGTTGGTGAAAAGTCGAAGTATTTACCTGCCTGAAGGTCGTGTTGCAGAAGACAAATGAAAAGCAGCGGGAGGAGGGAAGTTATTTTTGTCGGCATAACTCAAATATTAAAAAAACGGCGCTGAGGGCATATCGTCCCGCAGCGCCGTTATGAAGCAAAAAACAAAAGGCAAGAGGCAAAAAGCAAGGATAACGTGCAATAAATCGCCTTTTTGCCCTTTGGTCTTAGTAGCGGTAATATTCCGGTTTGAACGGGCCGGAAGGTTGAACGCCGATATAGTCAGCCTGGTGCTGGTTGAGATCTTCCAGTTCAACACCGATTTTTGCAAGGTGCAGGCGCGCCACTTTTTCGTCGAGGTGCTTGGGCAGCATGTACACTTTGTTTTCGTAACTGCCGGTGTTTTCCCAGAGTTCGAGTTGTGCCAGTACCTGATTGGTAAAGGAATTGGACATCACGAAGGAAGGGTGGCCCGTTCCGCAACCGAGGTTGACCAGGCGGCCTTCTGCCAGTACGATGATATCGTTTCCTTCGATGTTGTACAGGTCTACCTGCGGCTTGATGGTTACTTTGCTCTGACCGTAGTTTTCGTTCAGCCAGGCCATGTCGATTTCATTGTCGAAGTGGCCGATATTACAAACGATGGTTTTGTCATTCATCAGTTTGAAATGTTTGCCGGTCACAATATCGCAGTTGCCGGTAGCCGTCACGATAATATTGGCGCGGGGGATGGCATTTTCCATTTTTTTCACTTCAAAACCGTCCATAGCGGCCTGTAAGGCACAGATAGGGTCGATTTCGGTGACAATAACCCGTGCGCCGGCGCCGCGCAGGGAAGCGGCAGAACCCTTGCCCACATCGCCGTAACCAGCCACAACGGCTACTTTACCAGCCATCATAATATCGGTAGCGCGGCGGATAGCATCCACGAGGCTTTCTTTGCAGCCGTATTTGTTGTCGAATTTCGACTTGGTAACGGAGTCGTTGATGTTGATGGCAGGCAGCGGAAGGGTTCCTTTGGCTACCCGCTCGTACAAACGGTGCACACCGGTAGTGGTTTCTTCCGAAATACCACGAATACCTGCGGCCAGTTCCGGATATTGATCCAACACCATATTGGTGAGGTCGCCACCGTCGTCGAGGATCATATTCAGCGGCTGGCCATCTTTAAAAGCAAACAGGGTCTGCTCGATGCACCAGTCGAATTCTTCTGCATTCATCCCTTTCCAGGCATAAACAGGGATACCGGCAGCAGCAACGGCGGCAGCAGCGTGGTCTTGTGTGGAGAAGATATTGCAGGAAGACCAGCTGACCTCGGCGCCCAGTTCCACCAGGGTTTCTATCAACACGGCAGTCTGAATCGTCATGTGCAGGCAACCGGCAACGCGTGCGCCTTTCAGGGGTTTGGAAGCGCCAAATTCTTCGCGCAGGGACATCAGTCCGGGCATTTCTGCTTCGGCGAGTTGAATTTCTTTGCGGCCCCATTCGGCAAGGGCTATGTCTTTAACTTTGTAAGCGGGGCGAGTTTCTGTAGCTACGGCCATTTTCAAAAAAAGTGAATATGCTATGAGTAAATATTGGCTTTTATTTGGGAAAGCAATTTGCGAAAAGAGGATAACAGAATATCATTCGGTTTGTTTCCTGAAATCGCGGCGCAAAAGTACGGCAATCCTGCGCTCATTTTCAAGAAAGGCAAAATGTATTTACCACAATAGGCACATAAAATAATATAGATCACATAAGGTCTTCATAAGAAAATGTACCTGCGTGATAATCCTCTTGTGAATTATGTGGTTGAGAACTTCATTTCTGCCCCATTCGTGTCAAAGCATCTTTTGCTTCTTTGTAATCCGGCGACATACCGTTGGCCTGTTTGTAATCGGCCAGGGCGGCTTCCTTGTTTCCTTTCATTTCGGAGCACAATCCCCGGTAGTAATAGGCTTTTACAAACAAAGGGTCTGTTTTGGTCGCAATATCGAAGTTGTGGTACGCCTGATTCAGCGAATCGAGCTCCAGGTAAATGATCCCCAAATCGAAATAGGCATTGGAGTAATCGGGGTTGTGGATGATGATATCCCGGTAAACCTCGAATGCTTTTTCGAAATCGCCTTTTCTTTTGTAATAAATGCCTTTATACTCCCGCGCTTCCAGGTTGGTGGAGTCGAGGCGCAGCACATTGTCAAAATATTGAATAGCAGTCGGGTTGTCGCGGTTGGAAAAAATGCGGCCCAGAAACATCCAGGCGTCGAGGTGGCTGGCGTCGAAACGGGTCGATTTTTGCAGGGAAGCGATGGCGTTTGTGGTATCTCCTTTATCGAGTGCAACCCGGCCGGCCATAAAAAAGGCTTCGGCGTTCTGCGGGTCCCGTTGCAGAATTTTATCGAGGGTTTTTAGCGCGTCGCTGTGCTGGCGAACGATGAGCTGGAATTCGCTGAGTTTCAGCAGTGTTATAAAACGTTCCGGAAAACGTTGAGCGGCCAGTTCCATAACATCGAGCGCGCGTTTGGAGTCGCCCGGGCGGGCGTAATCCAGCAATGCATCGCCCAGCAAATGGTAGTAGGCGGGTTGCATCGAATCAATCTGAATGGCTTTCGATAAGTCGCGTATCGCTTCGTCGTATGCGTCCAACTGGTAGTAAGCATCTGCCCGCAGGTACAGCAGGGAATCGTTGTTGGGGTTGTTTTCCACCAGCGCATTTAGTTTGGCCAGTTGGGGGTTCTGTGCATCCTGCGGATTAACAGCTGGTTTGGGGTCGTTTTTACAGGCCCAAAAGAAGCAAAACAACAGCAGAAGCGGGCAATAACGGAGCATCATACTTTGGGTAGTTTTTCTGTTAAAACATAAAAAAGATTGCAAAAGTACCCGGTTTATACGCTTTTTTCATGAATTGACTAAAAAATGGCATATTCGCACAGTAAAGTAAGTACTTGATCAGGAATATATGGCGTCGCAGCATACCAACTGTTTTTGAAAACACACCAAAACGAATCACCATGCCCGAACCAATTGTTGCCCCTATTCGTATCGCCCTGGTGGATGACCAGGAGTTGTTTATCGAAAGCCTGAGCGCCCTGCTCAGCAATGGTCAAGATGTGGTAGAAGTAGTCTGGAGCGCCCGGAGCGGTGAAGAAGCGCTGGAACGCATCAGCCAACAAGTCCCGGACGTTATCCTGATGGATTATTTTTTCCGTGGAAAAACGCTCGATGGCGGTGAAACCTGCCGCATGATCCGCGAGCAATTCCCCGAAGTAGGGGTTCTGATGTTGAGCGTCAGTTGCGATATGTCTGTGATCCGGGAGTCGCTGCAAAAAGGCGCACTGGGTTACGTTTCAAAAGAAATCAGCAAAAATGAATTGATGCAGGCGATTCAGTGCGTGGCAAACGGGCAGTATTACCTCGACCGGACGGCTTTACACGAGATGATACAGGCTGTAGTGCAGCCGTCGCCGAAGTTGCCTAAAACGGTGCTCACTCCCCGTGAAGTGGAAGTGGCGAGGTTGTATGCCAAAGGGC
>JADLCC010000036.1 GCA_020847425.1 Saprospiraceae bacterium | reverse complement strand
TCAGACTCTATGTTTGCATTGTGGAAATAGGAATTGAGTTCCATGAATAAAAAACTTCGAGTGAAGAGTTATTTTTAAGTGACGAATTTAACAAATAACTCATTCAACTCGAAGTAATTATGGAAACACAAGGTAGAAAACTTGATTTTAGTGGCCAAAAGATTTTCGTAGGTATTGATGTGCATCGCAAGAGTTGGCGTGTTAGTGTTTTGATAGGCGATGTTTTACAAAAGACGATTCACATGTCTCCGCCAGATCCCGAGACGCTGCTCAGTTTTTTAAATCGCTCCTATCCACAGGGTGAATATTCGTGTGTTTACGAAGCAGGTTTTTGCGGTTTTTGGGCACAAAGGCATTTAACAATGAAAGGGTTAAAGACGATCATTGTTCATGCGGCAGATGTTCCCACGACAGATAAGGAACGCCAGCAAAAGGATGATGTACGGGATAGTCGCAAGTTGGCGCGGGCATTACGCAACGGGGAGTTAGCAGGTATTTATGTTCCTGAAGAAGCGCAACAACGAGTTCGGGCGCTGGTCAGGCGCCGCTGGACGATAGTGGCAGACCGTCGACGTGTGATGAACCGAATCAAGATGCACCTGCATTATTTTGGTACCTACCCACCCGGTGGTGCATTAGCGGACTGGTCATGGAACAAAACTTTTGTAAGTTGGCTTGAGGAGCAGTCAAAAACGGATAAAGTGCTTTGTTCACTGTTAAAGCAATATCAGCAGGAGCGTCAATTGGAAAAAGATGTGATGGGTGAAGTACGCAAATTGTTGATGAAGGAACCTCATGTGCAAACAATCAAACTGCTTTGTAGTATTCCAGGGATTGGCTTTTTAAGTGCCGCATTGTTTTTAAGTGAGATTGTGGATATTCATAGATTCGACAACCTGAATCAACTTTGCTTTTATGCCGGACTTACGCCCCAGACAAATAGCAGTGGAGAAAAAGAGGTGGCTCGTCAACGCACGAGTAGGGGAAATAAGAAACTTCGTACTGCTTTAATAGAATGCGCCTGGCGAGCAATACATCAGGACCCCGAAATGACCATGTGCTATGCGGCATATAAAAAAAGAATGGACGGACCACATGCAATTATCAAAATAGCCCGAAAACTGCTCAATCGAATTCGGCATGTCTGGGCGAACGGAAAACCGTACGAACGCCTGGATGCTCAAAAAAAAGAAAATGATTAACACAAGATAACCCATCAGGCAAATATCAAGTACTAAAGAGAGCAACCGATTTGTCATCCTTCCGGCTTCAAAAGTCCGTTTCCGCTCAGACTACGGCCTCTCTCCTTACGAACGTTATTCAGAATCCTGCGGCTGGTAAGACCATGTCCGCTCATAGAAGAGTAGTTGTATGAAACCTGATGGGGCCTGAAAAACCACACAAGCCTGCTTTGCGTCACGGTGAAAGGTTACACTGGAAATGCCGCGACTCTACTTTGAAGGGGGGATAAACGCCCCCCTTCAAAAAAAACCTGCTTTGCGTCAACGGCTCCTGGTTGCCTAAAAATAACCTCAAAACAAAAAAATCACTCTTTGCGCTTGGATAGCAACATAGAAGGATGACACCTGGGTTGGGGCATTTTTAGCCATATTTTGGCGATTTGAGGTAGTTTTAACCCCTGATTCGCATGAGTCATTCCGAATTTTATTACCCTGCAAAATCGAAGCACAAGCGCCCCGGCCGCTGTTGCGCATCCCCGCCAACAGCAAGTTATGTTGAATTTCAGGCAAAATAAAGGATCAATTTGCCGGGCTTGGGTGCACATTTGTCGTTGGCGGGGGACGCGCAACGACGGACCAGGCGGCTCACATTACTCTTGATGAAGTAAAATCCTTGGCCAATAGCATCATTACAAAAATTCGGGATGTCTCATGTTTATCGACTTTTGCATAGTTTTGCCCGGATGTATATTGTATCCAAATGCTGCAAGGCACTTCCGGTGCTCGTGCTGTTTCTGATTTTTACCACCCGGGTTTGCGCCCAGATCGTCAACATCGAGGAAATGCGCATCACCGGCACCAACGACTCCCTGCGCTGGTACGGGGCGCTCAAGGGCGCCTTTTCCATTGCCAAAGTGCAGGAACAAACAGTGCGCCTCCACGGCGAATCCAGGGTGCAATACAAACACCGGCGCCAGGTCTGGCTTTTGCTGCTCAATGCCGATTTTTTGCGGGCCGGCGGCCGGGCGTTTTCCAATGCCGCTTTTGCACACCTGCGCTACAACTACAAATTGCGCAAGCCGCTTTCCTGGGAACTGTACGCCCAGCAACAAACCAACCGGCTGTTGCTGATCAAAAGCCGTACGCTGGTCGGCAGCGGGTTGCGGCAGCGTTTTTTTGTAAATAAAGCCCAGAACAGCCGGCTTTACCTCGGCACCGCCTGGCTGTATGAGCAAAATTATTTTGTAGAAAATTATGGTCAACAAGCCTGGCAGCGCTGGAGCAATTATGTGTCGATTACATTGCGTCAGCAAAAAACAGGCACCGTGCTGCAAGGCACCACTTACTGGCAGCCTGCTTTCAGCGATTTTCGCAACTACCGCTTTTCCACGGAGTGGTCGCTGGAAACGCCCATCGGCAAACACCTGCGGTTCAGCACCGATTTTGCGTATAGCCTCGACCGGGGCCTGCCCAATGCTGCGCCGCTGGGAATTTACGCCTGGCAAAACGGGCTGGTGTGGCGTTTGTGAAGCTTTACCACTTAGAACACATAGGTTTACCACGTTATTCGTTATTCGTTATTCGTTATTCGTTATTCGTTATTCGTTATTCGTTATTCGTTATTCGTTATTCGTGGTGATAATCAAGCATTTGTAAAAAATTTAAGCAAACCTAATTTTGCACACCTACTTAGAACACATAGTTTAGCGTACTCTACGGCTATGTGCGCTATGTGTAAAACCTATGTTTTCTATGTGGTAAAAAAAACACCCCTAAAAAATAATCAGGATTTAATCGCTCCTAACAACAAAATTTGCGCAAAAACCTGCACTTTTAGCGCCGAAAACAATCCATCCTGAATTCTATGATTGCAATCCTTTCCACCATTATCGGCATCGTCTTCGTGATGCTGCTCTTCAGCCTCCTGGCCTCTTCCATACTCGAACTGATTGCCGGTTTTTTGTCGCTGCGCGGTCAGCAACTCGTCAATGCTATTCGCGGGATGATCGGCAACGGTGCAATGGATGACTTTATCGGGCACCCGTTTTTCCAGCAACTGGCAGCAGGATCGAAAGAACGCACCCGGGTCAACGGGAAAAAACGCGCCCTTCCTTCCTACATCAGTTCCGGCACCTTCAGTTCTATCTTGCTGGATATGATGGAGATCGACAACCGCGCCGACCTGGAAGCGGCCATTGCCGGACTGCCCAACGGACCTTCTAAAAAACTGGCCGAATTCCTGTACCGCCAAACCAACGGCGAACTCCCAGAATTCAAGAAAAAACTGGAAGAATGGTTCAATGAAGTGATGGACCGCGCATCCGGCGCTTACAAACGCACTTCGCAGCGCTGGCTGGTGGGTATCGGCCTGTCTTTGGCCATCGTTTTCAACGCCGACGTAATCAACATTTACCACAGCCTCAGCATCAATTCCACCCTGAGCAACATGATAGCCGACCAGGCTACCACCTTCGTCAACACCCAGCCGGCGCCCGTATCCGCCAACCTCGACAACCCCGATATCGCGGCAGCCAAACAAAAAATCGGCGCACTGGTCAATGATAATATTGCAGCGCTGGAGTCGCCGCTCGGTCTGGGCTGGGATACGGTGGACTGGCAAAAAATGGATGGCAAATGGTGGCTGTACAAGATTATCGGATGGATCACCACCGCGTTAGGTATTTCGCTGGGCGCTACGTTCTGGTTTGAAATGCTGCGCAAACTGGTCAGCCTGCGCTCCTCCGGTCCGGCACCTGTCAC
>JADLCC010000035.1 GCA_020847425.1 Saprospiraceae bacterium | reverse complement strand
CCCGTATCTTCTGAAAAACAGTCGTAACCGTATTTCTCTTTTACATAACGGGCTTTCAGGAGCGCATTCCCTTCCAGGGTTGGCTCCGTTTCTTCAATATCCTCAAGACAACCGATGTCTTTCAGCGTTTTGACGATAAATCCGGGCCCCAGAATCTGTTCAACTTCCTGGGCCTTGTGTGCATTATTGGTGGCAAATACGAGGGTATGCATGCTTTATAGTCCGAAGTCGTTAGTGCGAAGTCTGAAGTCTGAAGTCAGTGCGAAGTCATCAGTGCGAGGTTGTTAGTCCGTAGAGTGTGCCATTCCATGTTTTGGAAAACCAAGTGCGAAGCGGTCTACTCTACGGACTTCGGACTTCGCACTGCCGACTTCGGACTTGTTCTACCGAAACAATGACTCCACAAATGCTTTTTTGTTAAAAATCTGTAGTTTATCGATGCTTTCTCCCACACCGATGTACTTGATCGGGATTTTGAACTGATCGCTGATGCTGATGGCTACCCCGCCTTTTGCAGTACCGTCGAGTTTGGTGAGTGCCAGGCAGGTGATGGGCGCCACTTCGGTGAATTGTTTGGCTTGTTCCTGTGCATTCTGACCGGTGGAAGCGTCGAGTACCAGCAACACGTCATGGGGTGCGCCGGGCATCTTTTTTTCGATGCTG
This sequence comes from Saprospiraceae bacterium, assembly GCA_020847425.1. GTDB lineage: Bacteria > Bacteroidota > Bacteroidia > Chitinophagales > Saprospiraceae > M3007. The sequence continues at coordinate 2,634 of JADLCC010000035.1, read as the reverse complement.
CGGTGGATTTTTCCGAGTTCGAGCATCAGGTGCGATTTGTTGTGTAGTCGGCCGGCTGTGTCGATGATAGCAATGTCGCAGCCGTTTTCGACGGCGTAGTTGGTGGTTTCATAAGCCACGGCAGCCGGATCGGCGTTCATCCCTTTGGAGTAAAAATCGCAGCCCACACGCTCGGACCAGATTTTCAGTTGCTCCACAGCCGCCGCGCGAAAGGTATCGGCAGCGCCCAGCACAACTTTGTAGCCCTGCTGCTTGTACTGATACGCCAGTTTCCCGATGGTGGTGGTTTTGCCAACGCCATTTACGCCGATCACCAGGAGTACGTACGGTTTTTTGCCGGCCGGAATCTCGTAATCTTCTGCGTCTGCGGTGTTGTTCTCTGAAAGCAACTGCACAATTTCGTCGCGCAGGATGCTGTTCAGTTCTTCGGTATTGATATACTTGTCGCGGGCCACCCGGTCTTCAATGCGCTGGATGATCTTCACCGTAGTATCGAGTCCGACATCGCTGCTGATCAGGATATGCTCCACTTCGTCCAGTACTTCAATGTCTACTGTGCTCTTTCCAGCGACTGCGCGGGTAAGTTTGTCGAAGATGCCTTCTTTTGTTTTTTCAAGGCCTTTATCGAGGTCTTCCTTCTTTTCGCGGTTAAAAAATTTATCAAAAAAACCCATGTTTTGTTGGTTGTTGTTATAGGAATTGTGGCGGTTGAAAAGAGTTATGAAGGATGAGGGATGAGTTATGAGTTATGAGTTATGAGTTATTGGAGTTTCAGGCTGGAATAGGAAATAAAGATGGAATGGGAAAATTAATACTGTGATAATAACTTTTCCAGCCTGAAACTCCAATAACTCATAACTCATCCCTAATAACTCATCCCTCTTCAAACATTTCACTTTCAATAATCTGACAAATAATATGCCCGATCAGGATATGCGATTCCTGGATTCGGGGTGTATCGCTGCTGGGCACATTCAGCAGGATGGTGCAAAGGTCGCGCATTTTTCCGCCAGAGGCGCCAGTCATTCCAATAATGGTCATGCCTTGTTGTTTTGCGACGTCGATGGTTTTTACAATATTCGGTGAATTACCGGAAGTACTGATGGCAACCAGCACATCGCCGGGCCGGCCGGCCGCCTGCAGCATCCGGGCATACACCTCGTCGTAACCGTAGTCATTGGCGACAGCCGTCACATAAGAGGAATTGACATGCAGGGCTTCGGCATACAGCGGAGGGCGGTCGGTATAAAACCTGCCGGACAGTTCGGCAGCGATATGTTGCGCATCGGCTGCGCTGCCACCGTTGCCGCAAAAAAGTACTTTACCTCCTGACCGGAATGTTTGTATACACGATTGGGCTGCCTGTTCTATTTTTTGCTGAAATGCAAGGTCCGCCAGAATGGTTTGTTTGACGGCAATGCTTGCAGCAATACTTGCCCCGATGATTTTATTCATTGTATTTTATGGTATGCCCTTTCAGTGATCTTTTAGTAACAACAATGCTGCCCGCATGCGGTTGCGCCATCGTTCCATATCCACCACCATTACCTGGCGTTGATCGAGCGGCAAAGTTCCGTGCTTTTTTTGCAAATCAGCATATTCTTTCAAACAAACACGGGTAATACTGACAATAAAATGAATGACGCGCAAAGCGGTTTCAATTTGTGCGTGCGGATAAGGTGTTTTCCGAAAGGCCTGTTTGGTTGTTATGACCTGTTGTTCAAACAATTGTGTCAAATGATGCAGGTCGCCGTGCTGCGCCGTAGCGGTGGCAAGTGTGGCTACCCCTTCATTTTTGTCAAACCAAAGATCAAAAATATCGTCGCACAATTGAATAAGGTAGCCGAACTGGTACAGTGCCTCCTTTTCGGCAGCGCCCAGCGGGTGCCGGAGGACCCGCCTGAACAACAGCACCGAATATCCGCCTTTTTCAGCAGTAATATCTTTCAACTCATTGGATTTCAATGTTTTGGAAACATCTGCCTGCTGCCGGCCGGCTGTTTCAACATTAAAGATCCGGTGCATAAATGCCTGAAACTCCTTCAGGTCGGCATCGGGAAGTTCGCGGTAAATATTATTCAGAAAATGCAATGCCAGGCCGCGTTCGTCGGCTGTTTTGCCATACTTTTCAGGGTTATTCTGCCATAAAATACCTGTATTGTCCTGTTCGCGAAAGGTATCGACCAGGTCGTCAAAAAAGTACGCCAGGGCTGCCAGGTTGGTAAACAGGTGTTTTTCCTGCCCGGTCCGGGTGCGTCCGCGGAGGCTGCAAAAAACGATACTCAGGTAGGTCGTTCCATAAAAATAGTGCTGCAAACGCCGTTTTTCTTTGGAATTTAAGGACTCCTGGCGTGGAAGTGCGAGATCCGTCAATGCCTTGTTGTGGAAATACCATGCCGCGCGCGCAAAAGCCAGAACCAGCCAGAAAGTTGCACGAATCAGGTAATATAAGTGGCGCATGGTGAACTGAATTGTAATCCGAATGAAATGCCGGTCAAACGGGATAGAGGCATTCGATTTTTCCCAAAAACGGTTGAATTTCCCGCAATTACTGTTATGTGCTGCTGGATGACAAAATAATATTTCTAAAATATGAAAAATCCTGTCGGTTGTATCTACTCTTGCCTTATTTTT
>JADLCC010000034.1 GCA_020847425.1 Saprospiraceae bacterium | reverse complement strand
CCCGGAACGCGCACGGCATCAGCGGTGAACTGAAACTGTATATCGAAGAGCGCTACCTGGAAGATTTTCTGAAAAACGAGCGCATTTTTCTCGATATCAAAGGCACTAAAATTCCCTATTTCGTTGCCAACGTGCGTGGCAAAGGTGAAATGATCCTGCACCTTGAAGACGTGGACAACCGCGATACCGCGCTCATGCTGCAAGGCCGCGAAGTGTTCCTGCGCGAAAAAGACCTGCTGCTCGATGAAGAACGTGAACTGGAAATCGAAGAAGAGGAAAGTCTTGAATATGAACACCTTACAGGTTTCCTGCTCACGGACAAAACGCTCGGCGATATCGGTTCCATCACGGAGGTGCTCGAAATGCCGCAGCAGGAAATGGCTTTCCTGACCTACAAAAACAGGGAGGTGCTGGTGCCCCTGAATGCGCAACTTATTGTGGAAGTTGACCAAAAAAACAAAAAGGTGCTGATGGATTTGCCGGGAGGGCTTTTGGATTAGAGGTGAGAAGTGAGAGGGTGAGAGGGTGAGAGCCGACTTCGATTACACCTTACTACTTTGGGCATTCATAATTAGGAATACCAAGGGTTGACAGGTGGAATCGAAGTCGGCTCTCACTTCTCACCCGCTCACTTCTCACCTCTATTATGTCATGTTATGATAATTTTAACAAATATTTTCCCATCCCCGGAAACTATTTTTTTGAGTTCCTGCGTTAACGCTTTGTCTTCTTCGAGCAATTAACCGATAAACAATATCCTTATGTACCACATTGCCGAACAAAATGAGCGCCGCAGCCGGAGACAGGCCCTGGTGCTCGCCGTTGTACTTCACCTTGCACTTGGCGCACTGTTGTACCTGCAAACCAGTGAACCAACCGTATCATCCGACACAACCGCCAAAGTAAAAACCGAAAAACCACGTACCGTACCGACGCAATCAAGGCCATAAGCAGCCTTGGTGAAATACTTGAATAAGTCCTGAAATTAACAAACCAGAATTTTCCCGAATTTTCATTTTGATGAAAATTCGGGATTTTTTATTGAATCGACCCTCTGTAAAAGGTTTCATTTCAGGCGCCCAACCAATCCAGGGTCAATGCAGCTGTCCACGAAAAGTTATTGGAGCCATAGCCACCGGTCGTTTCGCCTGGAGGCAGGTTTTTCCAGGGATTGTAATATTCCCAGAACCCGTATCGGCGCACCAATTCGAGTGCATCGGAGCGCAACCTTGCCGCCATAGCCGGATGCCCGGATCGCTGCATGCCATGATAAAGCAGCCAGTTCATATTGATCCAGACCGGACCGCGCCAATAACGACAAGGGTCGAAGCCTGGCTCATCGAGCGCCGTTGAAGCGCACAGCCAGGCAGGATTTTCTGATGTGCCTGCAAATCTGGCACTTTCCAACAGCGATATCATGCGAGCCGTCTGTTCAGCATTGGGCGCGCCGCATAGCAGCGGCATCAGCCCCCCGGCAGTCGCCACGGGAATATGACGCTGGTGTACCCGGTCATAAGAAACATAGATGCCTTGCTGTTTGTCCCAAAGTTTGCTGTTGAGCGCCCGCTTGGTCTGCGTTTCCCATTCACTGACTTCACCTGTGTCGAGGCCGAGCCACTGACCTAGTTCCAGAAGGGCCTCGTTACTATAACTCAGAATGGCGTTGAACATCGGTTCCTGTACCTGAAAAGGGTAGTTTTTTAATGTTTCCGGTTCCCGGTAGCGTTGTTCGCGCAGTCGATTTACCAGATAAATATAGCGGTCATAACTTTGTTTACGGGGTCTGTACGGTGCGTCTACGTGTTCCAGGTCGAGGCGTTCGTACGGTGGGACTTCCGAAGGGTCGAAATTAATCCGGGTAAAAACGTCTTCCCAGGCAGGCAGGTTATCCATGCCCGATTCCCAGGGATGGCAGATGAATGCCAGTCCTTCGCGTTCGGGGTCGCGAAAGTTGTAGCAGTATCGGTGCAGTAATAAAATGCGCTTGAACATGCGCCGGAAGTACGGCCGGTAAACCTTGGTATCTGGGGCAAGTTGCAGCAGGCGATTCAGGATAAATCCATGTACGGGCGGCATGGTGATGCCCGAAGTGCGCGTATTCCGGGGTTTTTCCGGCACCCCTTGCGTATTCCAGAACCGGTAGCCTGGGAAATATTTACCCCGACTTTCGGGAGAAAACACAATTTGCGGCAGCATTCCGTTGGACCACTGACCGCGGAAAAGTGAAGTGAGTTCGTTGCAGGCCTGTCGGAAATCGGAACGCGCATAACCGAGGGCGATGAATCCGGCGTCCCAATTCCATTGATGCGGATATAAGGTAGGGGCTGGTTTGGTAAAGGTGCCGAGGATATTGTTTCGCAATACCTTTTTCGCCGCCACTACGAGGTGTTTGGTTTCCGGCTCTTCGAGGCTTAAGTCTGAGTTGACCATAAATCCTTTGATTAAATGCTGATGCAAAAGGTCTTCTTATGATTGTACTGGAATTCGCAAGTAAGAGTGCAAAATTAGTTTTGCCTAAATTTTTCACAAATGCTTGATTATCAACACGGATAATCGATAACTAATAACGGATAACTACTTAGTTGAGTATCTCGTCCATTTCATTTGTTATTTTTCATCAGGCAGTGCAAATGTCTGGAAAATCCGCCGAGCCGACCTTTCCAGATTTGCTCCTGTATTTTTTAACATTTCCGCCAGGTTTTGCTCTTCTGCCAGGTCGTTGATGCTATAAGCCGCGTACAAACCAATATCCCGAATTTCTTTTTCCGTAGCATCCAAACGCCCGCAAAACGCGATCACAGGTGTTTCAAATTGCGCGGAGCGGCTGCACAAACCTTGTATTAGTTTCCCATGAGCGGTCTGGAAATCTATTTTACCTTCTCCGGTTACAACCAGATCAGCCCAAATTAGTTTTGTTTCCATATCCAGCATATCCAGCACCACATCGACGCCACGCCGCAACCCTGCATTCAAAAAATACATCGCGCCAAAGCCCATACCGCCTGCCGCACCGGCGCCTGGAGCGTCGGGGTCGGGCCCATCGCCTGCCATTCCTGCAACCCGGGCAAAATGCTGCAAACCCGCGTCCAACTGCCCGATAACCGTGTCATCAGCTCCTTTTTGCCGGGCATATACCTGTGCAGCGCCGCTCTGCCCAAACAGTGGATTCGTTACATCACAAATCACTTCCACACTCACTTTTGGCCGGCGAAAGGGTGGAACAATCGCCTCTATTTGGCCCAAACTGCCGCCTACCGGCTGTAAGACGATACCGTTTTTATCCAAAAACTGCCAGCCTAAAGCGGCAGCCATGCCGATGCCTGCATCATTTGTTGCGCTGCCGCCAATAGCCAGTACGATGTGCTGCGCTTCCCGTTGAATGGCATCGGCGATTTGTCGGCCCACGCCGAATGAGCTCGTCAGCAGGGGGTTGCGTTCTTCAGGTAAAAGCAATTGCAGTCCTGCCGTTTTAGCCATTTCGATAAAAGCAGTTTCCCTTTCAGCGCTGTATCCGTAGGCAGCAGTGATAGGGCGGGAAAGCGGGTCGCAAGCAGATGTTTCTACCTCCTTCATATCCAAAGCGCTTGCCAGTACCTCGTAAGCGCCCTCACCGCCATCGGTCAGGGGGCACAAACGAATGTTAGCGTCCGGTTTTGCAGAGCGAATACCCGCCTCTATGGCCCGGCATACTTCGATAGCGGGCAGCGCGTCTTTGAATGAATCGGTGGCGATCAGGATGTTCATGTTATATCATTCTTTTTTGTCTGTAATTTGTGCTGCCGGTTTGACTGAATTACCGGATATTAGCAACAAAAAACGATGACTATTACCACAAAAATACTATCTCCACTCGCTTTGATATTGATTGCGGCAATCATTTTGCTGGCCAATTGCCGCCACGGCATGATGGATACAGAGCCGGAACCGGAGGGCCTCCCGAAGGGCACAAGTTTTCTGGAACCTTCTTCCCAGCGCAGCGGCGACCCCGCAACCGGCTATCAGTACCTCATCTATGGCGATTATGTCGGAAGCGGGATTCCCTTGCAGGTGTTCAAACAGTTTTTTGGCAGCAACAGCCCCGACGACCTGGGCCGGACCGGCGATGCGGATGGCGTCCCTTTCCGGTACAATGTCATCACGGCCTCCAATGGTGTAAAAGTGGTAGCGCCCACCTGCCTCACTTGCCACGCCGAAAAACTCAACGGGCAACTGATCGTGGGCCTGGGCAACAACACCGCAGATTATACCGCCAATCAGGCGACCATGTTCCAAACGGCAGACCTGGCAGTCAAGTTTTTATACGGACAGAATTCGCCGGAATGGAATGCCTACTACCCGGCCAGCCGCGCGTCGCAGGCCATTGGGCCGTATATCCTCACCAAAACGCGCGGCGTCAATCCGGCTGACAAAATTTTTGCCGCACTCTCCGCCCACAGGAAACAGGATGACCTGGCCTGGATCGACGTAGCACAATCTACCATTCCAGTTGATGTAGTACCCACCGATGTGCCGGCCTGGTGGCTCATGAAAAAGAAAAATGCGCTGTATTACAACGGATTAGGTCGCGGCGACTTTGCCCGGCTGTCCACCGCATCGGGAATGCTGACCATGCTCGACAGCAGTGAAGCGCGACTGGCGGACCAAAAATTTCCGGACCTGATGGCCTGGATTCGCTCGATAGAAGCGCCCGCTTACCCTTATGCCATCGACCAGAGCCTGGCGGCGCAAGGCAAGGAATTGTTTGAACGCAATTGCTCCAAATGCCACGGCACTTACGGTGCGGAGGAAACGTATCCTAATTTGCTGGTACAACTTTCTACCATCCGAACGGATACTTTGCTGTCCCATGTTTACCAACTTTACCCGCAATACCATACCTGGTACAACAGTAGCTGGTACGCGCAAGGCACAAACAAAGCCCAACTTTTGCCCAACAACGGCTATGTAGCGCCGCCGCTGGACGGCATCTGGGCCACCGCGCCTTATCTCCACAATGCCTCCGTGCCGACGCTGGACGACCTCCTGTTCAGCGGGCAGCGGCCCACTTACTGGAAACGCAGTTTCGACAATTCAGACTATAACCAGCAAAAACTGGGCTGGAATTATACCAAAGAGGTTTCAAAAACGGATATCAACACCTACGATACTACCCTGCCGGGGTATGGAAACGGCGGGCACACTTTTGGGGATGTGCTGACGGATAATGAGCGGAAGGCCGTGCTGGAATATTTGAAAACGTTGTAGGGATTTAAAATAGAACACGAACTGGAAGGATTTGACGCGGATTTTTTAAACACATATTTTTATTTTTAAACACATAGGCACATAGAACACATAGTTTTTAGAGTACTCTACGCTATGTGTTCTATGTGCCTATGTGTTTAAAAAATCCGTGTCTCATCCGTTCAATCCGTGTTCCTTTTTTATCTAAAATCATCTACGTATTCAATCCCCCGCACACCGAAAGCACCTGCCCGGTGATGTAAGCCCCCATATCGGAAGCCAGGAAAACGCAGGTGTTGGCCACATCGTCGCCGGAGCCGAGCCGCTTGAGGGGAATACTTGCGAGGTAATTTTCCTTCGTTTTTTCATCCAGGGCATCCGTCATTTCGGTGGCGATAAAACCCGGCGCAACCGCGTTGCAGCGGATACCGCGCGTGCCGTATTCTTTTGCTATGGATTTGGAAAAACCGATGATACCCGCTTTGGATGCCGCATAATTGGCCTGCCCCTGCTGGCCGAAAACGCCTACAACGGAGCTCATATTGATGATACTGCCTCCTGTGCGGATCATAGGCTTCAACGCGTGTTTGGTCAGGTTGAACACCGATTTCAGGTTGGTTTGTATCACTTCATCCCATTGCTGCTCGGTCATCCGGAGCATAAGTGTATCGCGGGTGATCCCGGCATTGTTGATCACGATATCCAGTTTGCCGAAGTCTTTTACGACCTGACTGACCAGGGTTTCCGCCTGCGCGTAATCGCCCGCATCGCTTTGATAGGCTTTGGCCGAGTCGCCGAGTTCGGACACCAGCGCTTCTGCCCGGGCAGCGGAGCCCGCTGAAACATAGGTAAATGCCACTTTGGCGCCGTGTTCCACAAATTTACGAACGAGGGCTTCACCGATACCGCGGGAGCCGCCGGTAATCAGAGCCGTTTTTCCGTCGAGGAGTTTCATTGTTGCGATTGATTTGATGATTGGTTAATCCGGTCAGGGACCACACTACCGGACATTTTGCGCCTGGGTGAAAAACCGGTATGTTGGAACGCTGTTCCGGCATCGAAAATGGCCCGGCATTGCCGGAACAGCGTTCCGGCGTACAAAAATGTCCGGTAGCGTGGTCAGGGACGCTTGCGGCAAAGTTGAGGAAAGTTTTTTTACACAGCGCCTTATTTGCCGACATATTTCAAACCATACTCATCCTTTCCTGCGTACAATTGCCGCAGACACCAGCGAGACCAGCAACGCAACCGGTAAAGGCTCCATAAATGTCAGCCCGATCCGGTACAAGGGATTTTTGTATAACTCCTTATAGTGCATCATTTCAGCCATCGATTGTTGTATTTCCGCCTCCGGTTTTCCCGCGGCTTTCATTTTATCTACCAGACTGGTGATGTAAAAGTCCATAAAATCGGGCATCACAAATTCATAAACAAACAGCCAACCCACTACATAACAGACGCAGGAAATCAGGGCAATGATGCCACCAACTTTAAATGCCTCTCCAAATGAAATCGCGCCATTGCGGTGCTGATCACGAAAGGTCCGTACGCCGATATAGACGAACAACATGCTCAGAATCATACCCGTATAACCGATAAACTCGCCGCCTTCGATTTTACCGGTTTGCCTGAACCAAAGTGAACTGATGCCCATGAGCACTACTGAAATGGCGCCTGAAATAAGTCCGTATTTTAAAATAAGGTTTTTCATAAAAACAGATTGGTTTGAGTGAAAAGATGTTGCAAATGAACGGGCCGGGATCAATTCAGGCATCATACTTTCGGGTGATTCGGCGGTTTTGCAACAGATTCATTCTTTTGGGTGAGGGGGTAGTTTGTTGAGGTTGTTGAGGGGTTGAGAGGTTGAGGAGGGTAACCCAGGCCATACTCAACAATCTCAACCCCTCAACATGCTCAACAATATCACCCCAGCAACCCCAATTCCTTGGCTTTCTGAATGGCCTGCGTTCTGCGTTGCACATCCAGTTTGGAAAAGACATTGGACGTATGTGTTTTCACCGTATTAAGGGAAAGAAACAGGCGGGTGGCAATTTCCTGGTTGCTCAGACCCTGGGCGATCAATTGCAGCACCTCCAGTTCCCGTGGTGTAATATTCAGGCTGACCAGTACTTTTTCGTCGGGCAGCAGCGACAAACGTGCGGGCTCTTCCTCTTTTTTACTCCAGGTTGACGCAATTTTATGCCCGCCCCAAATACCCGCAATACAACAAATGACCGCAGCCAAACCCGTGTACACAGATTCGGAATGCTGCATAAAAATCAGCCGGTACTGGAAAAATTGCATAACCACCAGCAACAGGCCCAGGATTAAGCCGTAGAGTATTATCTGTCTCATTTTATACTTGAGTATTTGAGGGGTTAAACATACCCCGGTGAACCCCTCAACAATCTCAACCCTCCACCCTCAACAGCCTCAACATTCCACCAGGTTCACAGAAATATGCACCGCAAGTCCGCCGTCGGCCGTCTCCTTATACTTGGTATTCATATCGAAGGCCGTTTCTTTCATAGTGCGGATGACGGTGTCGAGGCTGACTTTCGCCATGGACGGGTCGCTTTCCAGGGCAATCTGGCAGGCCGTGATGGCCTTAATGGCGCCCATCGTATTGCGTTCGATACACGGAATCTGTACCAGTCCGCCGATCGGGTCGCAGGTCATGCCCAGGTGGTGCTCCATGGCAATTTCAGCGGCCATCATGGCCTGTGCGTAGGAGCCGCCAAGGCATTCGGTGAGCGCCGCAGCGGCCATAGCGGACGATACGCCGATTTCGGCCTGGCAACCGCCCATCGCTGCGGAAATTGTTGCGCCTTTTTTAAACAAACTGCCCATTTCGCCGGCGGTCAGTAAAAAACGAACAATATCCTCCTCTACAAAACTTTCGCTGAAACACACGTGGTACATCAGCACGGCCGGAATCACGCCCGCCGCGCCGTTGGTCGGCGCCGTCACCACCCTGCTGAAAGCCGCGTTTTCTTCGTTGACTGCCAGCGCGAAACAACTGACCCATTTCAATATTTCCTGAAACGTATGACCGCCCCGGCTGATTTGCCGGATCCAGTCGTCGACATCGCGATAAGGTTTGCCCGCCAGCAATTTCCGGTTCAACGGCGCAGCGCGGCGACCTACATCCAACCCGCCCGGCAGCACCCCATCGGTGTGGCAACCTTTGTAAATACAGTCGCGCATCACCGTCCAGATATGCCTCAAATCGCTGTGGATTTGCGTTTCGTTGCGCCAGGTCAGTTCGTTTTGAAAAACAATTTCCGAAATCGACCGGTTTTCCCGGGTGCACCAGTTCGTCAGTTCGGCGCCCAGGTCGATCGGGAAGGGCAACACTACTCCACCCTCTTGATCCTGCTCGCCTTCTTTTACGACAAAGCCGCCGCCAATGGAATAATAGGTGTGGCTTTCGCCGGTTCCATTATGGTAAAAAGCAGTGAAAACCAGTCCGTTAGCATGATACGGCAGGGTTTGGTCGTATAAAAACACCACATCCTGTTCGGGGTCGAAAGGAATATCCCGCAGGCCGCCGAGCCGGATAGATTTGCGTTCGTTGATTTGTTGGATATTGGCCGGCACGTCTTCCACGGGAATGGTAACCGGGTCGTCGCCATTCAAGCCAAGCAGCACCGCCAGGTCGGTCCCGTGCCCTTTTCCCGTTTTGGCCAGTGAGCCGTACAAGGCAACCTGCACTGAAGTTACTTGTTGCAGGTCTATTTCGCGCAAAAAACGCTGGGCAGCGCGCCAGGGGCCCATGGTGTGCGAGCTGGACGGACCGATGCCAATTTTAAAAATATCAAAAACGGAAATTCTTTCCATAATAATTTGGTTAGGCAGGTTAACAAAGGGCAAAATTGCAAAAGGCAAATAAAGCAAGAAGGATTTGAGTGAAACGGGAGCATGAAGGTCGCCCGGTTTGCTGCTTTCATTCAGTATAAAAATTTGGCGCGACAAAGTAGGTAAAAACCAAAATTGCACGCATCTGTCGCCGCTGTTTCGTTCTTTTGCCCTGCGGATAAACAGTCGCTTGTTTGCCTCTTGCCTTTTTATAGTCAACACAAAGCGGTTTTAAACGAAAGGCAAGTGCAAGTGCCTGAAAGCGAAGACTCCAAACCATCAAACTATTTCAAACCACTCAAACCTGACTATAAAATTGGTTACATGATAAATTCCATCCCCGACGCGTACGCCGCCCTCCGCATTCCCGCCTACCGCCGTTTTCTTTCCATGCGCCTGATGATGACCTTGTCTATTCAGATCATGTCCGTTTCGGTGGGGTATTTTGTGTACGAACTTACCGGCGACCCGCTCATGCTGGGTTTTATCGGGCTGGCGGAAGCGCTGCCTGCCATTGGGATCAGCCTGCATGCAGGGCATCTGGCCGACAAATACAACCGCCGCAATATCATTGCTGCCTGTATCCTGGTGCTGATGCTGTGCGGATTTGCACTGTGGATGCTGGCAATCAACCGTGCTATTCTGGGCACGCCGCTGCTGCTCTCCGGTATTTATACGGTTATTTTTTTTACGGGGATTGCACGGGGCTTTTTCAGCCCCACCAACTTTGCTTTTTTGCCGCAGTTGGTGGACCGAGAAATCCTCCCGAACGCCATCTCCTGGAACAGCAGCAGCTGGAGTGTAGCCAGTATCACAGGTTTGGGCATAGGCGGATTGTTGTACGGATTTGTGGGCGTATCGGCCACTTTTGCCGTCATGACCTGCCTTTCCTTGCTGGCCTTTATTTTTATCCTGCGCATTGCGCCGCGCCCCATTCCCGATGCCGACCACACGGAACCGGCGCTCGTCAGGATCAAGGCCGGCATTCGTTTTGTTTTTAGCAATCAACTGATTATCAGCACCGTATTGCTCGATTTATTTGCGGTATTATTCGGCGGCGCTGTGGCGTTGTTGCCTGTTTTTGCAAAAGATATTTTAAAAGTGGGGCCGCAGGGACTGGGCATTTTGCGCGCCGCCATGTCGCTGGGCGCTATCAGCATGGCTTTTTTTCTGGCCCACCGGCCGCTGAATAAAAACGCCGGAAAAATTATGTTGGCCTGCGTAGCCGGATTCGGGCTGTGTATTATCGGCTTCGGGCTGAGCCAGTGGTTCTGGCTGTCGTTTTTTTTCCTTTTTATGGCAGGCGTGTTGGACGAGGTGAGCGTTTATATCCGCGCTTCGCTGGTGCAATTTCAGACACCCGAACACATGAAAGGTCGCGTTTCTTCCGTCAATTCCATTTTCATCACTTCTTCCAATGAAATCGGCGCTTTTGAAAGCGGCCTGGCTGCCAGTCTGATGGGCACGGTGCCATCTGTCATCTTTGGCGGCTGCATGACTTTACTGGTGGTGGGGATCACCTGGTGGCGGGCGCCTAAGTTGCGGGGGTATGACTTTAGTTCGGCAGATCAGAGGGAATGATGAATGATGAATGATGAATGATGAATGATGAATGATGAATGATGAATGATGAATGATGAATGATGAATGATGAATGATGAATGATGAATGATGAATGATGAAT
>JADLCC010000033.1 GCA_020847425.1 Saprospiraceae bacterium | reverse complement strand
TTCTTTTCAGTACCTCCGGTTTGGCGTGCCGGATACCCCGGTTTTGAATGTAAATCAGTGCGCCATCGTCCGTTTTTAAAGTATAGCGTGCTTCCAGGTCGGCTGTGCCGTCAGCCCTGACGGTTTGCCAGTCGGCGCCGCCGGGTACGATAGAGCCTTTTATATTCGGACCTTCAAAACTGCCGCCGGTAATAGGAATGATCCGGCGTTTGCCATAGGTAGTGATGCCGAGTTCCTGCACCGTGTCGAGGGTGACTTTGGCTTCAAAAATGAATTCGAGTGATGGCTCGGCCAGCGAAGACTGCGCTGCAACTGATGATGTGGTTACCGGTAGCAAACACGAAAACAGGATAAAGTTCAGGAATTTCATGTTATACAATGACTTCTATTTGTTGATCAAAAACCGTCAGAACCACCGGATTGGAAAGCCTGGTCATCAAACCTTTCAGCCGGGGCAATTCATAGTGGAAGTAAAATTGCATGGTGTGGATTTTGGATAGATAAAAAACGGCATCCTCGCCCAGCGCCTGGCCTTTATCAAGTACCTGCTGCGCTACAATTGCCTGTCGCAGCCATTGCCAGGCAACGTTCAGCAGGCCGAATGCCTCCAGGTACAAACTGGCATCTGCCAGGAAAATCTCCTGATCACCCTTTTTTGCCGTTTTAAGGAGCCGACCCGTCACTTTTTGAAACAGCCGCATGGCAGTGATCAGTTTGTTCCAGTACGGCTTCAAAGTAGGCATTTCCTGCGCATCAAAAACATCTTTGGTAACTTCAAAATACCAGGCGGCCAGCGAACGGCCTCCGTTGCCAAACACCTGCCGGCCGAGCAATGCTTGCGCCTGTATGCCCGTCGTGCCTTCATAAAGCGGCATGATACGCACATCGCGGGCCAGTTGTTCGAGCACAAAATCTTCTGTGTACCCGTAACCGCCCAACACCTGAAGTCCCTGATTGACAGAAAAAAAGCCCATCTCCGCGCCATAGGTTTTGGCAACCGGCGTGAGCAATTCCAGCAGGTCGCTGTAATGTTTTTTTTCGGAAGGGTCATCGGTGACGGTTTCCAGGTCCAGGTATTTGTAACAATGTAAAATCAGGCACAAACCGCCTTCCACAATGGATTTTTGCAGCAGCAGCATGCGCCGCACATCAGGGTGCTGGATAATTGGAACGGGTTCCCCCAGGGCGCTTTTTTCGTTGAGCCGCCGGCCCTGCGGGCGCTCGTGTGCATATTGCAGGGAGGCGCAATATGCCGCTGACGCGATGTGTATCCCGCCCATGCCCACACCCAGCCGCGCACCGTTCATCATCAGGAACATCTGTGGCAGCCCCCGGTGCGCCTCACCCAGCAAATAGCCTGTGCAGTCGTTGTTGGCGCCAAACTCCAGGTGCATGGCCGGCGTGGCTTTCTGGCCCATTTTATGGTAAATGGCTACCGAAGTTACGTCGTTGTCGGATAGCGTAGTGTCGGGGTGACTTGAAGTCATCCCCTCACTATTCAGGCGCTTTTTCGGCACAATAAACAGCGAAATACCCTTCGTCCCTTTCGGTGCGCCTTCGATGCGGGCAAGCACGAGGTGAACAATGTTTTCCGAAAAATGCTGGTCGCCGGCCGAAATGAATATTTTTTGGCCCACTATTTTATACGTGCCGTCGGGTTGCGGATAGGCTGCCGTGGAAATATCGGAAAGCGAACTACCCGCCTGCGTTTCGGTAAGGCACATAGTACCGGTCCAGTGGCCGGAAAGCATGTGGGGCAAAAAAGCCTTTTTTTGTGCGTCGGTTCCAAACTTGAGGATCAGGTTCGCAGCGCCTTTGCTCAAATCGGAGTACATGATAAAAGCGTTGTGTGCGGAGCCGAGCATAAATTCAGATGCTGCAGCGAGGGTTTTGGGCAATTGCTGTCCGCCCCATTCCTCCGGGAAAACGGCAGCAAGCAAACCTGTTTCGCTGTAAGATGCATAATATTCCTGCACCGCAGGATGTACCTTTACCTGGCCATTTTCCAACACAGGCGGTTGCCTGTCCGATGCTTCATACGCGGGGCGCATGATACGGGATGCGATTTCTGATGCCATATCGAGCGTGAGACCAAACGTTTCCCGGTCGTGTGCGCTGAAATGCGCGTGCCGAGTCAAGTCGGTCAGATGCAGTACTTCAAAAAGCGTGAAATCGAGGTTGCGCCTGGAAAAAGTTTTGGCATCCATATGCGGTTAGTTTATAAGGTAACCTTACATTCCGAACAAATGTAAGGTCCCTTTATACTAATTTTTCTATTATTGCCTAAAAATAAGAATCACTATGCCCGCAAGGACGATTTATCTGATAAAAAGGCTGGAAACAGAAGTTACTACGCGCATGATCGAGGTTTTGGGCGCTTATAAAATTACGCCGGCGCAGTTTACGATATTAAGTTTTGTTGGAGACAGCGAGACGGATTTGTCGTCTGCGCAATTATCCCGGCGGTTTCTGATGACGCCTCAGGCCATGAATGAAGTGGTAAGCACCATGCAGCGAAAAGCACTGATCGAAAAAAAAACAGACCCCAACCACAAACGAATCCTGCGCATTCGGCTGACGGAGGAAGGGCAAAACATCCTTCAGCAGTGTAACGTTGCCATCGATATCATGGAAGAAAAATTACTGTCAGGCTTAAGCGCAGAAAACCTCGACCTCTTCCGCAGTTTTATAGGCAATATTTTAGCGCAAAAAAGCGGCGCTTGACTTCCGTCCTCTGAACGCGCCCGGCCGTCATACCTGTATGCTTTTTGAACAGTTCAATACCATGAGCAAGATCCTCTACGACGCTTTTGACAGCGCATTCCAGCCACCCAGGCTGTATCCAGAGTACACATCTACCGTTTTGCGGGCGCCTTCAAAACCTTTGATCCCTTTAAAACGGGCGATGTCGGATTTTTCAAAACCTGTTTACGGCGAGGTCAATTTGGGCGCGCTGGACCACGACCTGACCAAAAATGCAATCAAAAATGGCGAACCGCTGGGCGAACGGATCGTTGTACACGGCAAAGTGACGGATTCGTTTGGAAGGCCCGTATCCAATACTTTAATTGAAGTCTGGCAGGCCAATGCCGCCGGGCGCTACATCCATAAAGTGGATCAGCACAATGCCCCACTCGATCCGAATTTTCACGGCGCCGGCCGCTGCCTTACCGATGCGGAAGGCAATTACAGGTTTTATACCATCAAACCGGGCGCATATCCCTGGGGCAACCACCCCAATGCCTGGAGGCCCAATCACATCCACTTTTCGCTGATGGGCCGGAATATTTGCACCCGACTTGTTACACAGATGTATTTCCCCGGCGACCCGCTCTTGCAGTACGACCCCATTTTTCTGGGCGTGCCGCCTCAAGGGCGCGGTCTGTTGATCTCTCAATTCGATTTATCCCTGACCGAACCCAATTTTGCCCTGGGTTATCGCTTCGACATCATTCTGAGAGGCACCCCGTTTGAAAACAAGTAGTTATCCGTTATTGGTTATTAGTTATTGGTTACTCGTGTTGATAATCAAGCATTTACAATGGACTTGGTCCTATTTCAATTAAATGCTTAAGTAAAGCACCTCTCACCCTCTCACCCTCTCACTTCTCACCTCTAATCATGCAGACTCCTTCTCAAACAGTCGGCCCATACTTCGCTTACGGGCTCAGCCCCGAGCAATATCTATATGATTTCAAAAGCATTGTCGGCAATCGGTTGGTGGAGCCGCTCGG
>JADLCC010000032.1 GCA_020847425.1 Saprospiraceae bacterium | reverse complement strand
CTCCTATGAAAAACTGGTGTATTCCAATGCACAAGGAAACACCTACCAGGTGCGTACGCAGGTCTGGAACTATTTTGTCGAAAATGCGCTGATGCGCCAGGAAGCCGAAAAAGTAGGCCTTGGTGTGAGTAAAGACGAACTGATGGAACTGGAGTTCGGTACCAACCTGAGCCCCATTATTGTAGATCGTTTTAAAGGCCCCGATGGCCAGGCCAACCGCCAAACGTTGTCCGGCATTAAAAGCGCTATCGAATCGGGTCAGTTCACCGACCCTACCAACCGCGCTTACTGGGCTACCCAGGAAAAAGAAATTATCAAAAAACGCCTGGAAGATAAGTTGATGGGCCTGGTTTCAAAGGGTATTTATGCCCCGACCTGGATGGCCGAAATGGCATTTGCCGAAACCACTCAGCGTGTTGACTTCGCTACTGTTCGTATTCCTTACGATAAAGTGTCTGCCGAGGAGTCACAACCGACTGACGCCGATTACGAAGCGTTTTTGAAAGATAACCCACACCTGTTCGACCAGCAGGAGGAAGGACGCGTCGCGAATTATGTAACCGTTGATGTGGCTCCTACCGCTGCCGATACCCTGGCTTCCCGTGAAGTGGTAGCCAAATTGGTGGATGGCTTGCGCACTGCCGCCAGCGACTCCGCTTTTGTGACTACTAATAATGGTGTGTACGACCCGTCTTACCGGGTAAAAGCAGATTTGCCACCCGCCATTGCCGATACCCTGCTTCGTTTGCCTTTGGGCACTGTAGTAGGCCCGTATCTCGACGGTGGCGTTTGGAATATTGCCAAAATTCTCGACCGCAAAGTCATTCCCGACTCCGTTCGTGCGCGCCATATCCTGATCCGCGAAGCCAACCTGGCTTCAGAGAATCGCGCCGACAGTTTGCTGGCGCTCATCAAAACCGGCAAAGCCAGGTTCGATTCTTTGGCTGTGAAAAACAGCCAGGATGTCGGTTCGGGCGCTAAAGGCGGCGACCTGGGCTGGTTTGCAGCGGGCATGATGGTTCCTGAATTCAACAACGTTTGTTTTTATACAGGCGAGCAGGGCAAAGTATATAAAGTGGCCACCCAGTTTGGCTGGCACCTGATCGAGATCACCGGCAAAAAGTTCATCAAAAATGATGCAGGCGTAAAAGCCGTTTACCTCAGCCAGCGTGTCGAACCGAGCAAACAAACCCAACTGGCGGCTAAAGAACGCGCTGAATTGCTGATTCAGCAGTCCAAAACGCTGGAAGCACTGACTTCTGCTGCGGGTCAAATGGGATTGACCATGCAACTCTCCCCCATGCTGAAAGCCAACGACTATGCTTTAGGTATGCTCGGAAGTGGCGACGATGCCCGCAATATTGTACAGTGGGTGTTCAATGAAAAAACAAAAACGGGTTCTGTGAGCCAGGAAGTATTCTCTTTCCGCGATCCTTCCGGCGGCTTTTTCGATTCCAAATATGTGGTGGTTGCCCTGAAGGGTATCGCATCGAAAGGTACAGCCTCTGTGGCTACCCTGAAGGCATTGCCTGAAGCGGAAACCAAGGTGAAAAACCGTAAAAGAGGTGAAGTGCTGAAAAGCAAATTGCAAAACGCCGGCGATCTCGCTGCACTCGCCACCCAATGGGGCGTGAAAGTAGATACGATGAAAGCGGCCACATTCACCCAGACAGGTGGAGAACCCCGCGTTATCGGCACGGCCTTCTCTCTGGCAAAAGGCGCCGTCAGCGCACCGATTGCCGGCAACGGAGGAGTATTCGTGGTGTCGCCTGTTTCTGACGTGGTCAAATCTGAATTGCCGTCGGAACTTACCCAGTACCGCCGCCAGTTGCTTTCTTCCGCTGTTTCCAATGTACGCGCCAACCTGATCAATTCGATGAAAAAGGCTGCTGATATCAAGGATACGAGGAGCAGGTTTTTCTAGTACAACAGAGCGATTGTTGTTCAAAAACAAAACCCCGCGTTTTTCACAAGAGTGAAAAACGCGGGGTTTTGTTTTAATGCAAAACATGTAACTTCCTGTCCAGAAATCTAAATTCTGGTTTGCCTCGTAGATATGTCATTCGCACAACTATGAAAAAAGCAACGGCATGGCTTCTTTTGACAACATACCTCGGCGCTTCCTGCGCGGGTTTGTTGCCATGGGTAAAAGATGCCGCTGCACACTTGTTGTGGCATGAAGCGCATTTGCACCACGCCCACCACGGTGATGAAAATCATGCACACGTAGCAGCCGAAATCGTGCAGTTGCTGAGCGCCGGCCAACAGGGAGCGGATAGTTTTTCGGAATGGACCGGCATCAAAATCACTTTGCCGGCACATATGTTCCTGCCTCCCGTTTTTATCGCCTGCGAAGCGGATGCATTGTTTGGTGCTTCGCTCCCGCCTTTCCTGTTCTCCTTGCCTCGTGGAGCGGGATTACAGGTTTTCCTGCCGCCCGAACGCTGGGCCGGTTGGTTCAGCCCTTTTTGCATTGAAAATTGAAAATTAGGCATTGAACATTGAATATTTTCAAACTAAAAATTCAAAAAATGTTCAATGTTCAATGTTCAATTACCAATGTACAGGTAGGACCGTCCCCCTCTCTTTGAAGTAAGATTAACCCAAATAACGCCTGCCCGTACACGGGAAAGGCTTTATTCCTGTACACTTTATTTTCGAACGAAAGAAGACCCCAACTTCACCCGCTCGTTCGCACAAAGCAATTCAACATGAAAAATAATATCCTTTCAAAAATAGCCATAGCCGGACTATTGCTGCTCTTCAACAGCGCAGGTCTGGCCGCACACAATATTGTAGGCCGGGTAAGCGACGCCTCTACCGGAGAAGTGGTCACCGGTGCTACGGTTTTTATACCTGCCCTCAACATCGGCACTACGACCGACGAACTTGGCGCTTTCAAAATCAAAGGCCTCGACGGCATGACCTACGAATTGACCGTGTCTTTTATCGGTTTTGAAACCCGGGTCGTTCAGGCCACCACGAGTGCGGCACTCGACATTCGTTTGAATCCGACCGCACTCAACCTGAAAGAAATCGTGGTGAACAACCAGCGCGACCTTTCCAAAACGATGACCATCATCAACCAGATCGACCTGGAATTGCGCCCTACCCGTTCTTCACAGGACGTGCTGCGCATGGTTCCGGGTCTTTTCACCGCCCAGCATGCAGGCGGCGGGAAAGCAGAACAGATTTACCTGCGCGGTTTCGACATCGACCACGGCACCGATATCCGGGTGACGGTGGATGGTATGCCGGTCAATATGGTCAGCCACGCCCACGGGCAGGGTTATGCCGACTTGCACTTTCTGATCCCCGAACTTATTGACAATGTGGATTTTAATAAAGGCCCGTACTATACCCAGCAGGGCGACTTTACCACTGCCGGTTACGCCAATTTCAACACCCGGAATGCCCTCAACCGCAGTTCGCTCAAACTGGAAACCGGGCGGTTCGACACCTACCGCGCAGTAGGACTGATCGACCTGCTGCACAAAAGCGCAGACAGCCGGCAGAACGCTTATTTCGCCTCCGACCTTACTTTTACCAACGGTCCGTTTGAAAGCCCGCAAAATTTTAACCGCATCAACCTGATGGGCAAGTACAACGGCCTGATCGGAACGGACAAGGTGCTTACAGTATCGCTTTCGACCTTCAGCAGCCGCTGGGAGGCTTCCGGCCAGATTCCGGACCGGGCAGTACGGCGCGGCATTATTAATCGTTTCGGCGCCATCGACGACCGGGAAGGCGGCAATACCAGCCGCACCAACGCCAATATTCAGTTGTTGAAAACCCTCGAAAACGGCGACCTGCTGCGCAACCAGTTTTATTACGTGAACAATCAGTTCCGGCTGTATTCCAATTTTACTTTTTTCCTGGAAGACCCGGTCAACGGCGACGAAATCAGGCAGGTGGAAAGCCGCGATATTTTCGGTTCCAACACCTCCTACGTCGCCGAAAGAGCAATCGGCAACATGTCGTTGCGCTCGGAAGCCGGCCTGAATATCCGCTACGACAAAACCAGAGGCAGCGAACTGGCCCATACAGCCAACCGCAACCGGCTGATCAACTACCTGGCGCTGGGCGACATTGATCAACTGAATGCCTCCCTTTACCTGGACGAAGTGCTGAAAGTGAGTGACCGTTTTACGGTAAATGCAGGATTGCGTTTCGACCAGTTCAGTTTCGGTTATGTCAATCAGTTGGATAGCGTGTATGCGCACCCGGTGGTGTATGCCAACACCTTCAGTCCGAAACTGAATTTTTACTACAACGCTTCGCCCAATGTGCAGTTTTACCTCAAATCGGGCATCGGTTTTCACTCCAACGATACCCGCGTGGTGGTGCCGCAGAACGGCGTAGAAATACTGCCCAAAGCCTACGGTGTCGACTTCGGCACGTTTGTAAAACCTTTTCCCCGCTTGTTCCTGAATCTGGCAGCCTGGTTCCTCGATCTGGAACAGGAATTCGTGTATGTCGGCGACGCAGCAGTAGTGGAACCTTCCGGCAAAACACGCCGCTACGGTCTCGATTTTTCAGGCCGCTACCAGGCGACCGACTGGCTTTTTGTGGATGTCGATTTGAACTACACCAGGCCGCGAAGCCGGGGAGTAGCCGAAGGAGAAAACTATATACCACTGGCGCCGACTTTTACGAGCATCGGCGGCCTGACCACCAAATTTGGTAAAGGCCTGAACGCCAGCCTCCGCTACCGCCACATTTCCGACCGGCCTGCCAATGAAAACGACTCGGTGACGGCCCAAGGCTACACCCTGCTCGACGGCGGTATCACGTATACCGCCCGGAAATGCGAATTCGGGCTTTCGTTCGAGAATATCCTGAATGTGGATTGGAATGAGGCGCAATTCGATACGGAAAGCCGTCTGTTTGACGAACCGGAAGCGGTATCGGAACTGCACTATACGCCGGGTACGCCGTTTTTTGTGAAGGGCAGCGCGACGTTCTTTTTTTAGTGTTTTGGTGTTTTAGGGTTTTAGTGTTTTGGGGGATCTTCGCTTTTGGCATGAGTAACCAGTTGCAAATTGCCTACTCATGCCT
>JADLCC010000031.1 GCA_020847425.1 Saprospiraceae bacterium | reverse complement strand
CGACCTGATCGTACAGCCGGTGGATACCAAGGCCCGCGATTTTTCGGAGTATCTGGTACAACTGGCCTGGACGAACTGGCCGGAAGGCGCGATTGCGCTGGAAGAAGTAAAAAATGCCCAGAGCGACGACAAAAACACCCGAAAGGAATGGATGCGTGACCTCCAGGCGACGTTCAACCTGAACGAAGCCAACCTGCGCGCGCCCGATACGTCGAGCAATGTTTTTTTTCCGAGGTATAATTTCGGGGTCAACCTCAATTTGTACAACATCCTGAGTCAGAAGGAGAAAAACAAAATCAGCAAACGCGATATCCGGATTGCCGAATTCAATGTGAACAGGCAGAAACTGGAAATCCGCTCGGAAACCCTGTCGCGCTACGCTAAATTCAAACTCGCCAAAGACATTCTGAAATCCCGCACGCTCGTCGAACAGGACATGAATGCCACCTATATTCTGGTGCAGCAACTGTACAAAAACGACGAAAAAACCCTGGAAGATTACACCACCGCATCTGCCGCTTTTTTTGCGGCGCAGGAAGCCCGCATGCAGGCGGAGACCGATGTGCTCATCGCCAAA
Organism: Saprospiraceae bacterium; assembly: GCA_020847425.1. Lineage (GTDB taxonomy): Bacteria > Bacteroidota > Bacteroidia > Chitinophagales > Saprospiraceae > M3007. Next base: position 2,417 of record JADLCC010000031.1, on the reverse strand, counting down.
TTCCGGGTGGAAGAGATGATCGGATTAAAATGGGAACAGGTGCAGCACCCGGCAAAGGAATTTTAGTTTGGTTATTGGTTATTCGTTATTCGTGGTGGTAACTCACGGCTACGTTTTTACAGAAGCCAAGGGTTACCACCACGAATAACGAATAACCAATAACTTTTTTTTCCGACTTTTGCCGCCCTAAGCATTTAACAACTCAAACATAGCATGAAAAATCTCCCTTTGATCCTGAATATCGTACTGTTTGCCCTGGTCGGGCACCTGTATTACCTGAATTCCAGTAAAAATAAACCTGCCGAACAAAGCATTGCAGCGCCTGCAACACAGGGCGGCGGCGTAAAAATTGCCTATGTAAACGGCGATACGCTCGACGCGCAGTACATCTGGCTGAAAAAACAAAAAGATGCCATCCAGCAGCGCATGGAGTCGGCCGAAAATAGCCTGGCAGCCAAAGAACAGGCATTGATGAAAGACGCGCAGGCACTTCAGGAACGCTTCCAGGGTGGCAACATGACCCAGGCAGATGCCGAAAAACAACAGAATGCGCTCATGCAACGGGGCCAAAAGTTGGAAGAAGAAAAAATGCGCCTGAGCAAATCCCTGTCGGAAGAGCAGAAAAAAGCCTTCAACGACCTGTACGCGAATGTGGAAACGCAGTTGAAAACGCTGTCCAGCCAGATCGGATACGACTATATCCTGTCCTATTCCCGCGGCGGACAAATCCTGCTGGCCAATGACAGCCTGGATATTACGAAACAGGTACTTGATCTGTTGAATGCGCAGGAGCAGCCGAAAAAATAGATGCCGTTTATGGTTGATGAGGTTTATAAGGTTGATGAGGGTTGATAGTCAGCCATTCGAAAACGAGTCGATTTTACTTTTTTTGAGTAGATGAATATCAACCCTCATCAACCTTATAAACCTCATCAACCCCCATCAACATGTTTTAAAATGACCGTCACCCTCCGGCAGGCTTCCGAACCCGACATCCCCCTCATCCGCGAGCTGGCGCATCGCATCTGGTGGGCGCATTACCCGGATATTATCAGTCCGGCGCAGATCGAATACATGCTGGGGCAGGGTTACAGCGAAGACTCCCTGCGGCAACAAATGCATGATTCGGCGCAGACTTTCTGGCTGGTCGTTGCGGATGAGCAGGTGGCGGGTTTCCTCGCGATCAGTGAAAAAGGCGCGGGCGCTTATTTTATCCACAAATTTTACCTCGACAATACCCAGCGCGGGCGCGGCGTGGGCGCGGCGGCTTTTCAGGCGTTGCTGGCGCAATATCCGGATGCGCAGGAATTGCGGCTAAACGTGAACCGGCGGAATTACAAAAGTGTCAATTTTTACTTCAAAGTGGGATTTGTGGTGGACCACTGCATGGATACGCCTTTCGGGGAAGGGTATATTATGGATGATTTTCAGATGCTCTACCGACGGTAGTTTTTACCACAATAGGCACAATAGTTTTACACATAGGTCACATAAAGAAAACCTCAAGTTGTAGACGCTATGTGATTTATGTGAAAAAACTATGTGAACTATATGGTAAAAAAACTTCCCTGGAATTTCTTTTGGGTTTTTTCGGTTAAAAAAACAGCGCTATCACCGCTGCCTTTTGCAATTTTGCCCTTTGCTTTTTTTGACCCTCTCAATACAAGAAATGACCCGTGCCTACCTCGCCCTCGCTGCCATTTGCATCATTTGGGGCACTACCTACACCGCCATCAAATTTGCGGTGCGCGATTTCCCGCCTTTCCTGCTGGTCGGTATGCGCCAAACAACTGCCGGGCTCATCCTGATCGGCCTGGCCTGGATCAGCAGAAAAACCTTTTTGCCCGACCGGAAATATGTGCTGCGGCAGGCGCTCACCGGGGTGGCAACGATCACCGGCGGCAACGGCTTCATCACCTGGGGCATGCAATATGTGCCTTCCGGACTGGCTTCCATCATCGGCTCCCTGACACCGGTAATGGTGGTGCTTTTTTCGCTAGCCCTGCAAAACAAGGAACGTGTCAACCTCCGCATCATCTCCGGCGTGCTGCTGGGTTTTGGCGGACTAGGCCTTATTTTCAGTGACGGCTGGAAGGATTTTCTGAAACCCGAATATTCCTGGGGGATTGCCGGCTGTTTCGCTTCCTGCTGCACCTGGTCGCTGGGCACCGTACTGGCCAAACGCTGGAACTCGGCCGATGTATCGCCGCTGATGAACGCCGGCCTGCAGATTTCGGCAGGCGGCATAGGCGGTTTTATCCTGAGTTTTTTCCTGGATACCCACTACGACATTCACCACACGCCGGAAGGCTGGGCTGCCATGTTTTACCTGATCCTGATCGGATCGGCGCTGGCCTTTACCCTGTATATGTACACGCTGAAACACCTGAGCGCGGCGATGTCTTCCCTGTACACGT
>JADLCC010000030.1 GCA_020847425.1 Saprospiraceae bacterium | reverse complement strand
GCAGCGTATCGACCGTGCGGAACGAGTTTTCCAGCCTGGACGAATAGGTCAGCGATATTTTTTCATACCACTGCTCCTTGCCCAACGGCTCCTTCTTTTTGAACGGGAAAATGCGTTGCATGGTGAACGTAGCGCTGGGCAAACTGATGTCCATCACGCGGGTCTGGGTGTTTTGCGAGTGGCGCAGGCCGGCGTTGAACTGGTAAGGCTTGCCGGGGAACGTTTTGGAATAAGTCAGGTTGGAGCTCAGCGTATTCTGATAAACGCTGGCGTAGTCGTTGCGGTTGCGGTTTTGGTCGCGGTTGGTTTCGATGTTCACCGAGCCGCCGAAACGCCGCGTCGGGTGGGCCTTGGGGTCCTGGGTGTGCGACCAGCGGATGCCGAAGGATTTGCTGGATATTTTTTTTGCCGTAGCGTCTTCGCGGATACGGTTGTTGAAGCGCAGTTGAAAATCGCCGTTGTAACGGTAACGCTGGTTGTAACGGGCAGTGCCCGTCACGCCCCAGGAGCCACTGGTGTAGGCGTTAAAAATGGTCGTCACATCCATATGTTCCGAAATCGGCTGGTACCACCCGAAGTCCTTGATCCCGAAACCTTCCTGGTCGGCAAATTCGAAATCGCGGGGAATAATCACACCTGCTTTACGGGTTTGGGTAATGGGGAAAAAACCGAAGGGCAAAATAAAAGGGGTTGGAATGCCTCCGATTTCGAGGTTGGAAAGCCCCGTTACCACCAGTTTATTGGGAATGACTTTCAATTTTTTGGTTCGGATGCCGTAGTGCGGGTGCTCGTGGTCGCAGGTCGTGAGCACGGCATTGGAGTTGTAAATGGTATTCCGGGCTTTCAGGGTGGTATCTACCGAATTGGAGCCGATGAATTTGGCGCGTTCCCCGAGCACAAACAAGTCTTCCTGTTTGGTGCGGGCTTCATAAATAATTCCTTTTTTCGTTTTAAAATTATAACGCAGTTTGTTGGCGGTAAAAGCCTGTTCGGCGTCCTTAAAATCGGGGAGCCCGGCCAGTTGGCCAGTAGAATCCGGAAATTGCTGGGCAGAAATTTCATTGCGCCCGTAGTCCAGCAAAATGTAACCGGCCTTGATGGTCAGCGTCGTATATTTGACTGACGCATCACCATACAGGTGCACTTGTTTATTTTTGACATCAAACCACATGGAATCCTGGGAACTGTAGTCCACAGCATCGTCCAGCGCATCATTGGAAATATTGATCCGGTTCAGGTTCACAACGGCAGAATCCTGAAAAACCGCAGGCACAGAATCGCGGGCACGCAATGACAGGGAGTCGTTCGGCGTTTGTGCCGAAACCATCCCGGCCAATAGAAGGCAGGCAATTTGTAAGAAAAGGCGATATTTGCGGGGCAATATTTTCACAATAAAAAAATAATCAAGGAATTGCACTTCGGGATTGGTCATAAACAGTACACAAATATGCTGAAATTGTCCAGCCAACACCCTTCCATTCTTCCCCCGAAACGTTCTATGAAATTAAAATTCTCTCTCCGAACGCTGCTCCTGCTTGGGACGTGGCTCGTTTCACAAAATTTTAACGTACTGCCGGCTGGCGTTGCCCGGAATACTGCTCCGGTTCAACCAGCCGATGCTACCCATTTGAAGTATAGCGGGGGCAAAAGTATGGATTCTTTTGTGTCGGACGCCGCAAATCTCCAGTCACTCTTGTCACTTGCTGTCGACGACAACGTTTACCACATCAAAACAGTGGTGCTCGATGCCGGTCACGGCGGCAAAGACCCCGGATGCATCGGGGTGACGGGCACATACGAAAAACACAATGCACTGGCTATCATTCTGAAACTGGGCGCCCTGATTGAAGAGCATTACCCGGAAGTAAAAGTGATTTACACCCGAAGTGAAGATGTTTTTGTGGAACTGAAAGAACGCGCGGCCATAGCCAACCGCAACCACGCCGATCTTTTTATCAGTGTCCATTGCAATTCCATGTCGGTTTCCAGCGCCAAAGGCACAGAGACGTATGTGATGGGACTGCACACTGCCAAACACAACCTGGAAGTAGCCAAACGCGAAAATGCATCCATTTTGCTGGAAGAAGGTTACCAGAAAAACTACGACGGCTACGATCCCAACAGCCCGGAAGCGCATATCCTGGGCAGCGTATGGCAAAGCGCTTACCTCGAACAAAGTATTCTGCTGGCCAGTATGGTACAAAAACACGCCAAAAAAACGGCCAAACGCGAAGACCGCGGGGTAAAACAAGCGGGCTTCATCGTTTTGAAAGAAACAGCCATGCCTGCTATTCTGGTGGAAAGCGGCTACCTGACCAATGCGCTGGAAGAGGATTTTTTGTTGTCCGAAGATGGCCGCGACCAATTGGCCCTGTCCATTTTTTACGGTTTTGAAAATTACAAGCAGCAAATGGAGGGCAATACGCTGGCCAAAACACGGTACAACCCGCCCCCTCAGTCGGCTAAAGTGGTAGCTGTAAAAAACCCGGAGCCTCCCGCTAAAAGCACCCCGAAAACAAATGCCCCCGTCAAAAAAAACACCGCTCCGGCTACTAATTCGGCATCTGCCAAAACACAGCCCGCCCCGGTAAAAACGCCGGCGCAAACCGTTGCGACTGCCGCGCCACAGCCTGTCAGCAGTGATTACGCAGGTCCAGTCCGCATTTTTCTGCTTTCGTGGCCCAGGCGTTTGGATAAAAATACCGGACAACTCGGGCTGCTCTCAGAAGTAGAAGAAGAAATAATTGGTGGCCAATACCATTATTTTCTGGGTAACTTTGCCGCCCGCAGTGAAGCGGACAAGATGCTTTCAGAAATAAAAAACCTGGGATTCAGAACCGCATTTTTAGCACCCTCTCGATAGAATTGGAACTCAATTAAGCGTAAAAATGAAACTTAACAACGAAACAAAGATTGCTTTACTTGCCATAGTCGCTGTCGGCCTCGCTATTTGGGGTTTTAAATTTCTGAAAGGAATCGATATTTTTTCCGCATCCCAGACTTTTTATGTCCGATATGAAAACGTAGATCAACTCACTTCTTCCAGCCCTGTTTTTATCAAAGGCTTGCAGGTGGGTACCGTTCGGGATCTGTATATCGACAAAGCGGATGATAAAACGATTATCGCAGTGCTGGATATTCAACCCGGTGTCGATATCCCAAAAGATGCCCTTGCCACTATCGTCGGGCAAAGCCTGATGGGCGGCAAAGCCGTTGAAATCACCATTACCCATCCCTGCGAAGGCAAAGACTGCGCAGAAAGCGGTTCGTACCTGCAGGGCTCTTTCCGGTCGTTCCTGCAAAGTATCGTCGGCGAACCCGGAGAAATCGACGCCTACACCGACCGCCTGCGCAAAGGGCTGACGATCAACCTCGATTCGCTGGCCAAAGCCAATCCGAACGGCCCTGCGGCTTCCCTGGAAGCCCTCGACCATTCCCTGCGCAACCTGGAAGTGATGACCAACCGGATCAATCAACTGCTGGCCTCCAGCAGCTCCGGCATCAGCGCGACAGCCAATAACGCCGCCGAAATCACCCGCGGACTGCGCGACAGCAACAAGGATATTTCTGCGATGATTGCCAATCTTTCGGAAGTCAGCGCACAATTGAAAAACGCCGACCTGACTAAAAGCACCCAGAAAGCCGTTGCCACCCTCGACTCCGTAACCTTGTCGCTGACGGCCCTGCGTGGCACCTTGTCGACGACCGAACGGACCATTTCACGGGTCGATACCCTCGCGCAGAACCTGGTTCGCGGCGAAGGCCTTGTCGGCAAATCACTGACCGACGAAGCGCTGTACGACAACCTTGTCCGTACTACCCGGCACATGAACCTGCTGATGCAGGACCTGCGCCTGAATCCGAAACGTTATACCACCGTCAAACTCAAAATATTCGGCAAAAACAAAACCAAGGGCTACGCCAATCCTATAGACGACCCGGCTTATCAGATCCTTTTGGACAGCCTGGAGCGAGATTATGATCGGAAGATAAAGCAGGAATGAGGAATGAGGGATGAGGGATGAGGGATGAGGGATGAAAAAAACATTTAGTTATGAAAAAGATCCGCCCTTTATACGATGAACACGGAGCGGAAGGCTACTACCGCACATTTGCAGATTCGTACGAAAACCCGCATTTCCCGGAAATTAAAGCACTGCTGGAGGGTAATTTTAGTACGTTCGATTGTTCGGCGGTGCTCGATTTCGCCGCAGGCGGCGGTGAAGTGACACAGGTTTTACAGGATTTAGGCGTACGGAATATCACGGGCTGCGATCCGTTTACATTTGACCTGTTTGAAAAAAACACCCGTTGCGCCTGCCTGCGCCTGTCCTTTATGGATGTGATCAAAAACGGCCTCCCAGGACGATATTCCGTTATTTTCAGTTCGTTTGCACTACACCTTTGCCCGGTAAAGGATCTGTTTTCCCTGAGCTGGCAATTGCTCGAAGCCGCTCCGGTACTGGTGGTGCTCACGCCGCACAAACGCCCGGAACTGGAAAAACTGGAAGGGATCGGTTTGATTTGGGAAGATTTTGTCGTGACAGAAAAGGGCAAAAAAGTGCGTATGAAAGCTTACGAACGCCGAACCGGTTAATTTTTCTTTCTCTTCTG
>JADLCC010000029.1 GCA_020847425.1 Saprospiraceae bacterium | reverse complement strand
TTGTGGTAGGTATATTTGGGCAACGTGCCGTTTTCCAATAAAACACCCGCATGCAATGCCTGCCGGTACAATTGCAGGGCCTTTTGCGTGTAACTGCGGTCGCCTTTGTTTTGCCGGCGAATACAAAAATTGATGGCCGTCATGTACAAATCGCGGTGCTGCGAAGGCGGGAACAGTCCGGCGCCTTGCGGCAAAATCTGGCACAAAGCCTCGAAGGCCGTTTCGTTTTCCGGCTCGGCCATGATTTTGGAACTGTTGAATTGGAGCGTAACGGCAAGCGGCTGATCGGGCTGTGCCGCGTATGTCTGTACGGCTGCGGCCAGCGGGGGCTCTTCCAGATCGGCGCCCGACCGCAGGCGCAAGGCCCCGATCATGCCCGACCAGCGCAGGTTTTCCAGTACAAAAAACTGTCCGAGTGAATCGACGATGGCGGAAAGGTTGGCTTGCCAGTTGCGCTGGGTCACGATGCGGTATTCAAAAATTTCACTTTGCACCTGGTATTCCATCAAATGATAACCCGCATGCCTTTCCGGTCGCTTGCGGTGCTGTTGCTCTGCCCGATGCGCGTGCCGCTCGAAGTGGGCGCCCAGTTTCCGGTGGCGCAGGGCGCGCAACAGGCTCAGTCGGTAGTGCCGGTCGTCGGAACGCCAGGACTCGCAGGCCAGGTATTGTTCTATCAAATCCAGTAAATACCGGCTTGCCAAATGCAGCGCATCGGCCTTGTAGGGCTGTCCGGGGTAGGTGGCTGCAAATGCAGCAACAGGGCTTCGGTTCGGCTGGGGCGATTGCTGCTGTCCTGCCAGCCATTCGAACAACCGCAGTACATCGCTGCGCTGGTTGAAATACGGCGATTGAAGGAACTTGCGCAGACGCCTGTACTCTTCGGGTTGAATGCCCGAAAACACCTGAAAAAGAAAGGAATTTTCCATATTCGGCAGATTGGAGTGGTAAGTACGCTTAAATGTAGTTATCAGTTATTCGTTATTGGTTATTCGTGTTGATACTCAAGCATTTGTAGGGAATTGAAGCAAAACTAATTTTACGCACTTACTTGTGTGTTTGTTTTTTCAAGAATTAAAAAAATATATCAAACTTATGGTTTTCAGAGAATTGCCAATAAATGTTTGAAATTGATGTATTTTATGCAATTTTTATACCAAAATGATTAGAGCAATGTTGAAAACGCTGGATTTATCTTGATATAAATTTTCAAGAATTTGTAAAAAGTGTACCATTCTGCTGTTTCGCCCTACTGGTATCTTTGTCATCGATCAGGTCCATGATCAGTGCTTGATTGTCAACACGGATAACCCATCACTCATAACGGATAACTACACAAGGGTTCAGATACAAAAAATCGCCTGTCAATTCCTGCTCCTGACCGCGCTGTGGCTGCTTGTTCAGGCATCTGCGGGTGCACAAAGTTTTTCCCGTTTTTATCCGGAAACACCGGGTACGGGTTATTGGGTGAGCGAAACCCCCGGCGGCTATGCTATTCCTGCCAGAAATACTTTCGACGGAAACAGTTGGAAGGTTGTTCAAACAGATATTGATGGAAATATTACAGGTGAGGGCGAGCCCTTTGACGGCGGGACCGATCAATTAACCAGACAACCGCTGCACAATGGCGATGTGTTAACCACGCAGTATATCGAGGACGACACCGTATTGCTGGTGCAGCGCTGGAAAGCGGATGGCGCGCTGATCTGGTCGTACAGCCACTCGCTGGGAGAAAGCAACCAGAGGATCTATGCACCCTGGTTGGGTGCGGACTTAAGATATGCCGTGGAAGACGAGCAGGGTGGACTTTATTTCAGCGGTTATTTTGAAAATGAAACGGACCTGACCATGGATGTTTATTTCCTGAAACTCAACCGCGACGGCGCGTTTCAGTGGCGAAAGATGATAGACCGCAATTATTTTTACCTGGAAGACGGCTTCGGGTACCAGATCAAACCTGACCCGGGCGGCAAATGCGCGATCGTCACGTTTGGCGCCGGCATCACCATGTCGTTGTACGGTACCGACGGCGCACTGATTTCGGCTTTCCCGATTGGCCCCATCAATGGGTTCGGGTTATTCAACATGGCTACGGCTACTACACCTCGAGCACAACCGATCCGCTTTCAGGCGAAATAGATGTCCGGCTGCTCACCCTGACGGAAAGTGGCGAAATTGCCCATACTGCCCAGCTGTCAGCGCTTTTTCTGCCATTATTTGACCTGGAATTGCTGGATGCTTACTGGGTTATGCGCACCATGGACGGCAACTATATTGCATTCCTGACGGCTTACAATATGGACACCAACGACCTTTCCCGGAAATTTGCCGTATCAAAATTCACACCCGACGGGCAGATCATCTGGCTCCGGGAATTGAAACTTTTTGAGGGGTATTTTGCTAACTTTTATTTGAATGAACTCCCCGACAGCAGCATCGCATTAACCGGCGACTGGCGCATCGGGGCAAATGGTATTCCCAAACTGTTTTTTATCAAAATAGGCGCTGACGGCGAAGCATCTCCCAACCACCTGAGCGGCGTCGTTGCGCTGGATGACAATGAAAACTGCCTTTTCGACAGCACTGAAATCCGATTGCCGGGCTGGCTCCTGCGCGTCGAAAACGATGCGGATCAATGGATCACACAAACAGATACGGCCGGCAGGTATGTTGCGGCGGCCGGCGCCGGCGATTACACGCTTTCGCTGCTCACCCCCAACTACCTCTGGGAAGCCTGCGATAATCCGCGAACAGTAACGCTCTCTACAGACACCCTGAATACCGAACACCTCAGCGATTTTTCTGTGGCTCCGCTGGCTATTTGTCCCTATATGCAGGTGGAAATACTTGCGCCTGCCTTGCAATCCGGTATTGAAAATCAATATGTTCTGAAATATTGCAACGCCGGTACGGCCCTTGCGACCGGCGCTACCGCAAGTGTTGAAGCGGATGATTTGCTTACGCTCGTGGATGCATCCAAACCCTATACTCTTGCGGACGGGATCATCCATTTTGACCTCGGCAATGTCGATATCGGTACATGCGGGCAAATTGTACTGCATTTTCTGGCGCCGGAAGCCCCTGACCTGATCGGACAATCGCTTTGTGTAACAGCGCGGGTTACACCCGATGTGGTTTGCGCAACCGGGCAGTCGCCCCAGTGGTCGGGTGCCATCCTGGAGGCAAGCGCTCTGTGTGACGGCGATTCCATTCGGTTTGAGATCAAAAACATCGGAACGGGCCAGAGTGCGGCTAATCTGGATTATATCATCGCCGACGACCATGTCATTATGTTCAGCGACCAGTTGCCCGCCTTGCAGCCGGGCGTAAGCCAGCAGGTGGCCGTTGCGGCCAATGGGCACTCCTGGCGTATTGAAGTGGAACAAGAACCTTTTGTGCCGGAACAGCGCCGGCCTTCGCTGCCTGTCGAGGGTTGCGCAGGCGCCGGAACTGCGACAAGCCTGGGCCTGGCGACCCAGTTGCCGAACAACACCGGCAGCCCTTTCAGCGATACCGAATGCAGAAACATCACCGGCACTTCCATACAGCCTTTGGTGCAGTTGAGCGCCAATCCGACCGGAATACCGCCGCTAAACCTGATTCCGCAAGAGACAAAAATTGATTACATGGTTGTTTTTAACCCGGTCAATCCGGCCACCACTATTCTGATTGCCGACACCCTGGCGACGGAACTGGACATGGCGACTTTTGTTCCCGGACCTTCCAGCAATCCCTACACCTGGCATATCGGCAGCAACGGGGTGCTGTATATGGTATTTAACGCCGACTCGATGCTGCTGGAAAGCGGGTTTGTGCAATTTAGCGCCACGACCCGACCCGGACTCGACACGGGTACGGTAGTGCTGAACCGGGCAGCCATGTCGGTCGACGGAGGCCCTGCGGTTAGCACCAATATGGTATTTCATACCATCGGCACAACCATAACAACCGGTGTTTTTGACCTGCAAAATGACCTGGATCTCCAGCAATTACACATTTTACCCAATCCCGCGAGCGCACACGCCCTTGTTCAAATACCTGTTGCGGTTCAGCCTGGTCAGTCACTGACCCTGCGCAACGCGCTGGGGCAAACCGTTTGGCAAGGGGACGTACATGCGTCTGTCATAACCCTTCCACGCAACGGAATGCCCAATGGCTGGTACGTGCTGGAATTACATGAACGCGGGCGTTTGCTGGCACGCGGGCAACTCGTATTTTGTAATTGATCACAAACACGACTTCGGACTGACGACTTCTACAAACACGGGTTCGTAGAGTACCGCACCGTTACCGACCCCGTCAGTTCGCAGCCGCCTTTTGTGGTGACGGTGACGGAATAGGTCCCGGGTTTGAAAATGGTCAGGTTGGGCGTTTGCTGCCCGGTACTCCACAGGTAGGAAGCGTAGTTGCCTTCCACTTTGAGGGCAGTGAGCGAACCCGGGCAAATGATGGTTTCACCGGAAATTTGCAGGCCGGAGCGCAGGACATTGACGGCGGAGCTGTCGCTGAGTACTACGGTTTGTGCGGTCCCGGCCATGCCCAGGACCAGCAGAAAGAACGGAAGCAGGAGTGTACGTTTCATCATGATTCAAATGTAAAGGGAAATTATCGAAGTATGGATATTACCGTTCCGACATCTTTGGGTTCCCACCAGCGGACAAGTCGTATGGCATATGCCGCCCAGCCTCCGGGCCGCGCGATGTTGCCGGCGATACCGGATACCACTTTGTCCATTTGGTCGATGTAAGCCGCAGCGGCTACATCGGGCAGTTGCGCCAGCGCCACGCCGTTGGCCCATGCTGCCTGGCGGGCTTTGCCGATGCTGAATTCGATGACCGCCTCGTCTTTCCCCTGCATGACCCGGCGGATCAGGCGCATGGGCCACCAGATGCGCTCCAGTCTGGATTGCATGCCGTCGGTCAGGCTGGCAATGATATCGTTGATTTTGTCAAAATCGCGTTGCAGCCCAAAAATGCTGTCGCCCGGAGCGGTCAGGGCTGCCGCAATGGCGAGGTCGAGGTTGATGTGTGTATTAATGCCCAGGACGAGGTGTTGCAGCACGATCAGGGCGTCATCGGCACAGGCGTCGAAGGCCGTTTTCCAACTGTGGGTCAGCGGTTCCTGCCGGTCGTAGCAATGCCAGGCATGGAGGTAGCGGTTGGCAAAAAGTACATCCAGTTGTTCCATGCGGGCGGCATTTTCAAATGCTCCGGCTGCGATAGCATCACGAACCGCCACGGTCATTTCTTTATAAAGTAGCGCGAAATAGGCCTGCCGGGAAGCCTTTCCCACACATTTTTGGATAATCAGATCAAGATTTTCAATAACTTCCTGTATCGTGTTTGCCTGCATAATACATTGTTTACAAATTGTTTATCAAAAGGACAAGGGGTTGAAAAGCGCATAAATGGACGGGCTAAGATAGCACAGACTTTGCAGGAGGGTATAAATTGATAAAATAGAGTACATTTGCCGCTCATTTACTAACCTTTTTCCCAATCTATTATGAGTCAGATTTTTGAAACCATCAAACAGAAAGTAGCAGAAGCACAAGCAGACGTTACCAAATTCAGTCAGGGAAACAATGCTGCCGGTAGCCGTGTTAGAAAGGCTATGCAGGAATTGAAGCAGTTGGCACAAGCGCTCCGCCAGGAAGTGCTGGAAGCGAAAAACGCCAGCAAAGACGGGAAATAATTGAAGCAGACAGTTCCCCTGTCCAGTAAAAACAGAAAGCCCCCGAACGGTTCCGTTCGAGGGCTTTTTTTGTGGTGGAAGACACGCTTAGACAGCCTCAAGACAAGCGAGGCCTTCTGTGCCTTCTCTCTTCGCCCAAGCGCCGCGCCGCAGCACTGTCTCCGGCCTGCAGCCAACATATGGCACGACCCTCCCTTATATTTGTAACAAAACCGACATGCAATCGCTTCCAACCGAAGGATGCTCTGGTCTGTACTTCACCACAGCGACGAACAAAGGCTGAAAGCAACTGTTGAAACCAGACAAGTACAAAATGATCGTATTTTTTGGTGCTAGCGGACTATCTTTTGAGGCGAATAGCAGCGCTCTTTAACGAAAAAGATAGGAAGGGTAGTGGCAAAAGAATGGCATCAAATCGTGAAGTTGTTATTTCATCGTTACTAAGAACGTGTTCGGGAACTTTGACTTGACAAACTTTAAAAAATAAACAATCCTTAATTATGGCAGATTTTATTATACCACTTCTTTCCCTGATTGCTCTTGAAGTTATACTTGGGATAGACAACATAATTTTCATATCCATTTTAGCGGATAAACTACCTGAAAATCAAAGAGATAAATTAAGATTTTGGGGTATTGGTTTGGCAATGGTTATGAGGTTAGGGCTTTTGGCTTTTATTTCCTGGATTTTAAAATTAGACAAAACCTTATTTTCCTTCTTTGAAATAGATTTCTCAGGCAAAGGGCTTATTTTAATTTTGGGAGGATTGTTTCTTATCTACAAAAGCACCAAAGAAATTTATCATAAAACGGAAATCAATAAAGACGATGCACCTGTAGCGCCCAAAAATAGTTCCTTCAAACAATTACTTTCAGAAGTAATCATTTTAGATATAGTATTTTCTATTGATTCTATTATTACTGCGGTAGGTATGGTAAAAGAACTTTGGGTAATGTACACAGCGGGTATTGTTACTGTTGTCATTATGCTTTTTGCCTCCAAGCCAATTAGCCAATTCATTACCAAACACCCTTCTTTTAAAATATTGGCACTTTGCTTTTTAATGATGATTGGCGTAGCGTTATTAGCAGAAGGTTTCCATTTTGAAATCCCAAAAGGATATATCTATTTTTCAATGGCATTTGCTTTTTTAGTAGATATTATTCAAATGAAAACAGTGCAAAAAAATGATTAAATATTGGATGTTGATTTTGGGGTTTATGCCATTTGTATCTGTTGCACAAACCTTTGACTTGGGTAGTTGGAATATTCTGAATGTGAAATTCAATCATAATGAAAAATGGAGTGTTTTTGGCGAAGCACAATTACGCTCATTGAAGTTTTATGACAATTTTCATTACTATGAGTATAAGGGTGGTGTAAATTTTAAAGCACATAAAAACCTAACTTTAGCCATAGGTGCAGGAAGTTACCAGACATATAAAGAAGGAGGAGATTTTGTTTTACCAAAAAACAATGATGAATTTAGAATTTGGCCACAGATTATATTATTTCAATCGATTAGTAGATTGAAGATTGAGCAACGATATAGAGCAGAATTTAGGTTTACAAGCAATGGTTACCGCAATAGGTTCAGATACAGACTTGGTTTATCTTATCCATTTGGCAAAGAAAATAGTGGTTATAAACCTTTTCAAATTAGTGCAAGTAATGAGTTGTTTTTCACCGACAGTGAACCGTATTTTGAAAGAAACAGATTACTGTTTGCCTTCAACTACAAACCTACCAAGGCGACAACTTTGCAACTTGGCTATTTACACCAATTTGACTATAAAATAAATGACGAAACAGGGCGAGACTTTTTACTAGTTGGGTATTTCATTGAGATATTTAGAAAGCAATCGACGAATAACACAATTGATACTGACTTGAAAGATAATTAAAAAAACGGCCTCTGCTGGCCCAGAGGTTTCCCGTCGCGCTGCACATTGCGAGTGGTGTTGAAATAAACACCCCATCGCCGCGCCAGCCGGGTAGATTTGGTGCGCAAAACACCTAACAAAGACGAACAAAAACAAAAAGCCCCCGAACGTTTCCGTTCGAGGGCTTTTTTGATGGTGGCGGAGGCCGGACTTGAACCGACGACCTTCGGGTTATGAGCCCGACGAGCTACCAACTGCTCCACTCCGCGATTTAG